>WLFX01000099.1 GCA_009703545.1 Actinomycetota bacterium | reverse complement strand
ACGAACCTCGAGGAGCCCCTTTGTCTTATGTGTTGGCCGCGTCGGCCGAAATGTTGTTCACCGAATTACCGTTCGTCGACCGAGTGCGCGCGATTCATGCGCGCGGCCTGGGAGTCGAAATCTGGAACTGGACGACCAAAGACTTAGACGAACTCGCCGCGACCGGTGCGAATTTCACCTCAATGACCGGGTACATCGAGGGCGATCTGCTCGAAGCCGACGGGATTGCCCGATTCCTCGAAACGGCGGAGCAATCCATCGTCGCCTCGCGAATCATCGACGCCGATCGACTGAACGTTCACGGAACGGGTCTCGACGGCAATGGGCAGGCGATTCGCCCACGCGAAACGGTGACGGCCGCCGAACGACGAACCGCACAAGACACGCTGTCGCGGCTCGCCGACCTTGGTGCGAAACACGACGCGGTGTTCATGCTTGAGAACCTCAATCTCGCGGTGGATCACCCCGGAACGCCGTTCGCGCGAGCGGAGGACACCATCGAGCTCGTGTCGAGCATCGACAACCCCCACCTGCAACTCAACCTCGATCTGTATCACGCCCAGATTGGCGAGGGGAACCTTGTCGAACTCGTTCGTCAGGCACTGCCGTGGATCGGCGAGATTCAGGTAGCCGACGTTCCGGGAAGACAGGAGCCTGGGACAGGCGAAATCAATTATTCGCGAATAGCTCGCGAACTCGTGGCGCTGAAATTCGATAAGGTCGTGGGATTGGAGGGCTGGGCGTCGGGCGATTCGAACCTGGCGCTTGATGCCTTCGAGTCGGCATTCACGGTCGACGCGTAATAGAACGTAAGGAAAGTTGAGCCGTGGGCATTCGCCCGCGAGAATTGCGAGAACACTTCACACAAAGGGGAGACCATGTCCATCACCACTTCACGTTTGACCGCATTCCGCACCGCGGTTTCATCGGCGATTGTCGCCGGTGTGCTTGCTATCGCGGGTTGCTCGGCTCCCGCCGAACCCGTACCTACCGCTGAGCCGGAAGCACTCCAGACCATTACTGCCGGAAAACTCACCATCGGAACGGGTCTTCCCGCATACGAACCGTGGGTCGTCGGCGACGCGCCTGAATCGGGCGAAGGCTTCGAGGCCGCGGTGGCTTACGCGGTCGCCGAGCAGCTCGGGTTCGCCCCCGAGGATGTCGTCTGGGTTCGCACCACGTTTGATGAGGCTATTCAGCCCGGTGTTAAGAACTTCGACTTCAACCTCCAGCAGTATTCGATCACGGAAGAGCGCAAGGCGTCTGTTGACTTCTCGTCGCCGTACTACGAGACCACACAGACGGTCATCACGGTCAAGGGCTCGAAGGCTGATGGCGCCACGTCGATTGCCGACCTGAAAGACCTCGTTATCGGCGCAGCTACTGGGACGACGAGCTTCACCGCGATTGAGGAAATCATTCAGCCGACCGCCGGTGCTTCGGCGTTCAACTCGAACGACGACGCGAAGGCTGCTCTTGCCGCTGGACAGATTGATGCGCTCGTCGTCGACCTTCCGACTGCCCTGTATCTGACCGCCGTCGAGATTGACGGTGGAACAATCGTTGGCCAGATCTCGGGAGCCGCATCGGGCGACCAGTTCGGTCTGGTACTCGACAAGGACAGCCCGTTGACCGCAGCGGTCACCGCCGCCGTCGACGCTTTGCGCGAAGACGGCACGCTGGCCGCTCTCGAGGCCGAGTGGCTTGCCGACTACGCAGGCGCACCCGTCCTTCAGTAGTCCAACTGTTAGATTTGGGAGGTCGTCTCGGCGACCTCCCATTTCTCGTTACGAGGCCCCATGACTCAGACCCAGAGTGAATACGAACCGTCCGCCATCGAACACGCGCGTCGGTCGTTTCGCATTCAACGGAAACGTAAGTCGACGCTTGTTGCTATCGCGTCGACGTTGCTGTTTTCGCTTGTCGTCGCCATCGGTCTCGTGTCAACACCCGGGTGGGAACGCGTCACGGAGTCCTTCTTCAACATTGAGGTCGGAATCGAAGCGTTCCCCCGAATTCTCGAAGGTATCTGGCTCAACCTTCGTGTGTTGTTCTTCACGACCATCTCGGTTGTCGTTTTCGGACTGTTACTCGCACTCCTGCGGACCCTTCGCAACCCCGTGTTCTTTCCACTGCGGCTCTTCGCTCACGGCTATGTCGATTTCTTCCGTGGTCTGCCTCTCATCATCGTGTTGTACATCGTCGGGTTCGGAATTCCGGGGCTTCGACTCGAGTGGCTCGGTCGCATCCCTGTCGAGGTCCTAGGAACCGTTGCCCTCACTCTGACGTATTCGGCATATGTGTCCGAGGTGTTCCGAGCGGGAATCGAGTCAATCCATCCGTCTCAACGATTGGCTGCTCGCTCTCTCGGTCTGTCCTACGGAAAATCCATGCGATTGGTCGTGTTGCCGCAGGCGATCCGTCGCGTCGCGCCTCCGCTCATGAACGACTTCGTTGCCCTCCAGAAAGACGTCGGCCTCATCTCTGTTCTCGGAGCCATCGACGCGGTTCGAGGCGCACAGATTGAAGTCGCCACCTACGCCAACTTCACCCCGTATGTTCTCGCTGGAATTCTCTTTGTCTTGCTCGCAATTCCGACCGTTCGATTCACCGATCGCATCTCGGCAAAACTGGCTCAGCGCGAACAGTCAGGAAGTGCACTGTGACAGATATCGACTGGTCGAAACCCCGTCTCCGGGCGACCGGAATCCGCAAGAACTACGACGAGCGCGTGGTGCTGGGTGGCGTCGACCTCGAGGTGTATCCCGGTCAGATTGTCGCGCTCATCGGTTCGTCGGGTTCGGGCAAGTCGACACTTCTGCGTTGCCTCAATCTCATCGAGCAGATTGACGACGGGCAGATCTGGCTTGAGGACCAGGACATCAGTGCCCCGGAGGTCGACCAGGACCTGGTGCGACAAGAAATCGGGCTCGTTTTTCAATCATTCAACCTCTTCGCTCACCTGAGCATCCTCGACAACATCACGCTCGCTCTTCGTCACGTGCAGGGAAAGTCGAAAGAGGAGGCGGAATCAATTGCGCTCCGCTGGCTCGATCGAATCGGACTTGCGGACAAATCACATTCTTACCCCGACAAACTATCGGGCGGACAACAACAGCGGACGGCGATTGTCCGAGCCGTTGCGCTGAACCCGAAACTGTTGCTGCTCGACGAGGTGACGAGCGCGCTCGACCCCGAACTCGTTGGAGAAGTCCTCGAACTGATCCGCGACCTCAAGCAGTCTGGAACAACAATTGTTATGGCGACTCACGAACTGTCGTTCGCACGCGATGTTGCCGATTGGGTGATTTTCCTCGACAAAGGCGTCATTGCTGAGGAGGGCGAGGCCGTGGAGTTCTTCCGAAACCCTCGCGAAGCGCGCACAAAGGAGTTCCTGGCGCGGCTCAGCGGTCGCTAGACGTTAGTAACGGTAATGGTCCGACTTGAACGGGCCATCAACCGGAACACCGATGTAGCGGGCCTGTTCCTCAGACAGCGTGGTCAATTCGACTCCGAGTGCGGCGAGGTGGAGGCGTGCGACCTTCTCGTCGTTCTCTTTGCTGATGAGGTGAACGGCCTTCGTCATGGTCGCCCCGTTTCGGGCGATGTCGATTTGTGCCAGTGCTTGGTTCGTGAACGACGCGCTCATCACGAAACTGGGGTGCCCCGTCGCGTTCCCGAGGTTCATGACGCGACCCTCGCTGAGAACGATGAGCGAGCGACCAGTGGGCAGGACCCACTCGTGAACGAGAGGCTTGATCTCGGAACAAATGACGCCCGGGATGGCCGCGAGACCTATCATGTCGATTTCATTGTCGAAGTGTCCGACGTTAGCAAGGATCGCCTGGTGTTTCATTCGAACAAAGTGTTCGGGGCGGAAGATGTCGCGGTTGCCTGTCGTGGTGACGAAGAAATCGATCTGTCCGATGACGGATTCGAGCTTCGCCACCTGGTAGCCGTCCATGACCGCTTGGAGAGCGCAGATGGGGTCAACCTCGGACACGATGACGCGCGCGCCCTGGCCCGAAAGCGCCTCGGCACAGCCCTTACCGACGTCGCCGTAACCCGCGACGAAGGCGACCTTCCCACCGATAAGGACGTCGGTCGCGCGATTGAGGCCGTCGATGAGGGAATGGCGAATTCCGTACTTGTTGTCGAACTTGGACTTGGTCACCGCGTCGTTCACGTTGATGACAGGGAAGAGCAAATCTTGCGTTCGCAGGAGATGCTGGAGTCGGTGGATTCCGGTCGTGGTTTCTTCGGATGCGCCGACGATTCCCTCAACGATGGTGGCAAAGCGAGTGGGGTTTGTGACTCGCGACTTTTCGAGAATCCCGCGAACTACACTGAATTCGTTATCGTCCCATGAGTCTTCCTGCACGACCAGGCCCGTCTCCTCGAAGGCTTTTCCCTGGTGAACGAGATAAATCAGGTCGCCACCGTCATCGACGATGCTTGTCGGGCCGAGCGGGGCACCGCCGTT
>WLFX01000098.1 GCA_009703545.1 Actinomycetota bacterium | reverse complement strand
CTCGCTGTTCGCATGATTGGCCAGATGTATTCGGGCATCGCCTCTGGGTTGATGCGGTTTGCTCGAGCGAGAGTGAACAGTGACTAAGCCGGCACTCACCATCGCCTACTCGGTCCTGGCTGAGGGGTTCTCGCATATCGTGTTGCCTCGCGCCCGCGCTGACACCGAAATTCTGATGGTGGTTCAGGGCACAGGGGGAGTCGCACCACAACGCGACGATGTCCGTGTAGTCCGTCTCACATCAACCGGAGTGACGGCGAGCCGCAACGCCGCGATTCGCGAGGCGACCGGCGAGGTGTTGGTTTTCGGTGAAGAAGACGTGACCTGGCTGCCCGACGGGCTCGCCGCAGTTATCGCGACGTTCAAGGACAACCCGCGGCTCGCCGTGTTGCTTGGTCGAGCAAACGATGAAACGGGGGCACTGCGAAAGCGTTATCCGGCGATTCGCGAAGCGGCGACGATCTGGAACTCGGCCCGCGTCGGCACGATTGAACTCGCCGTTCGCCCCGAGCTGATCCGCCCCGCTAACGTGACGTTCGACGAGGACTTCGGGGCGGGAACCCGAAACTTTCTGGGCGACGAGTACATCTTTGTTGCCGACGCGAATCGCGCCAAACTCAAGTGCGACTATTTCCCCATCACGTTCAGTCAGCACCCCAAGGATTCGTCGGGGACCAGATTCGGCACCGACGCCGATGCTCGCGCCCGATCGAGGGTGTTCGATCGCGTGTTCGGGTGGTTCGCGCCGGTGGTGCGCGCGGCGCTGTGGTTACGAAACCCCGGCCGGTTCGGCTCGTTAGTCCGCGGTGTTCGGTTCGTTATCGGCGCTTTCCCGAGATAGCCCAGCGCAGCGCCTCGGCGACGGTTCGGTGTTCGAACACGAACCCGTCTTTCTCTAGCGCCGTCGCTCGAATTTTCTGCGACGCCAACAGCAACTCGCGACCAGCGTCACCGATGAGCCCGATCACCCACGCAGGAATGACGAAAAGGTGCGGGCGCTTCATGATTCGCGCGAGCTCGCGCGTCACGTCGACGGAACGCGCGGGGGTCGGGCCGACGAGATTGACGGCACCCTTGAGTTTCGAACCGATGAGGTGCACGATGGCTCGCACCTCGTCGCGGTGACTGACCCACGGCCACCACTGTTGGCCCGATCCGACGCGCGCGCCGGCAAAGAACATCGTCGCTAGTCGAAGCGGCGCGAGTGCACCGCCATCACCGAGGACGAGGCCGGTTCGCAGGAACACGGTTCGGCACGTCGCTCGTGACGCATCCGCTTCCCAGCCTTCGACGACATCCGCGAGGAACCCAGCGCCTCGTGCGCTGGTCTCGGTCAATTCCGAGTCACCCCGATCGCCGTAAATCCCGACGGCCGACCCGGAGAGGAAAACCTTCGGTGCGACCTTTGCGAGATTGATCGCGGTCACGAGGGTCGTCGTCGCCTCACGGCGGGACGCGACAATCGACTCACGAATCGCGTGAGTCCACGGCATGCGCGAAATGCTCGCGCCGGACAGGTTGATGACGGCATCCGCGCCGGACAGCACAGCGGGATCGAGCGTTCCTGTCTGTGGATCCCACGAGACCTCGTCGGCCCGAGATGCGGGGCCGCGAACGAGTCGCGTCACGGCCCAACCTGTGCTGGTCAGTTCCGTGACGAGCGCTCGACCGATGAAACCGGATGCACCCGCGACAACCGCACGACGACTCGACATCTCTTCCCTTCTCGTGGTGTTTCGAAGTCTAGATGTTGTGGTCGGAGCCGACGCGAGTCGTGCGGGGCGTTCCGGCCTTTTCGAGCCCGAACGTGATGCCGCGCTTGGCGAACAACAGGTAAATCTCGCAGCCGAGGCAGTAACCGAACGCCGAGTTGAGGAACGCGGCGACGAACGCAATCGCGGCCGCGACGGGAACAGCTGCGGGAATGCCGGCGAGGTACAGAAGAACGCCGGTGATGGTCACGATGAAACCGACCGCCTGAGAAAACGTCGGTCCGGCGGGGCTTTCGACGAATGTCGGAGCTTTTAGTCGCGGGCGAATGAACTTCGCAAAGAACAGGCCGTAGGGGGACTGTTGGACGCCACCGACGGCACTCCAAAGGAAAATTCCCGACAACACAACGAGCAAGACGTAGCCGTGTGCTTCGACGTTGACGGGTGCGGTCGCGAGGGGGATCGAGATAAACACATCGATGAGCAGTAGGACTGCGGTGATGGTCGCGCCGAAGCGCGGTCCTCGGGGGTCGATTCCGGTGGGCTTGTTCATATGACGGTCTCCTCGGTTGCTGTGACGGATCGGGTGGGAATGGTGCCGTCGATGGCGTTGACGAACGTTTCGGCGGGGGCGATGCCGTTGATGCGCGCGCGAATCTCGCCGTCGGGGCTCACGATCAGTGTCGTCGGTGTCGAGCGAATCGACAAGCGGTTCGCCAGATCAAGATGTTCGATCGCGTCGATTTCCCGATAGGCGACGTCGCTGCGGAAGTTCGCAATCTTTTCGAGGCGCGGTTTCAGATGCGCACACGGCGCACACATCTCGGTGGTGAACTGAAGGATTGTGGTTTTACCGGCTTCGCGAAAGTCGAGCGAGATCGTCGAGCCGCTCTGGGCGACGACGTGTCCTTGCCGACTCTTCCAGACGAGACCGAGCAGCGTCGACACGACGAGAAGCGCCGCAACGATTCCGTATTCCATGTCTCCACGGTATTCACGAGCGCTCGTTACGGCTAATCCCGACCACTTTTGTTACGTAACACACCGGATTGTCCGCATTGTCGGGGGAAATGGGGGAATTACGTGAGACTCGGGCAGAATAGAGCCATGTACATCTCTGCTCGAGTCGATTACGCGATGCGCGCATTGCTCGAGCTCGCGGCCGCCCAGCGCGAAAACCCGCGCGTGTTACTCAAGGGCGACGCGATCGCCGAAACGCACGACATTCCCACCAAGTTCCTCGTCGGGGTGTTGACCACGCTTCGGACCGCCGGCATCCTGCAAAGCATGCGCGGCCGTGACGGAGGATTCCGCCTCGCCAAACCAGCCGCCGACATTCGTGTCGCTGACGTCATGCGCGCACTCGAGGGCCCTCTCGCCGAGGTTCGCGGCGAACGCCCGGAAGAAACCGAATACCTGGGTGCGGCGGTGCACCTGCGAGATGTTTGGATCGCGACTCGCGTCGCTCTGCGCAGCGTTCTCGAGAACATGAGTCTCGCCGACATTGAAACCGGAAACCTCCCCAGCGAGGTGGCCGCTCTTCTCTCGGCCCCCGGTGCGTGGACTCGGCGTTAGGCGGCCCGCAATCGGTAGGCTGAACGCATGAGTGATGTCCAGTTTCGCAGCGATGTGACTGTCGAACTCGTTCGCTCCACAGCGAACGACCGCGATGTCTTGTTTGCGGCTCGGGTCTCGACGCAGGGCGAGCAGTCTCTCGAGGGCAACGCTGACGACGCAACCGACCGCGACAAGGGACTGATCAACTATTTGATGCGCGATCGCCACGGTTCGCCGTTCGAGCACAATTCGATGACGTTCTATGTTCAGGCGCCGATTTTTGTCTTCCGCGAATTCATGCGTCACCGCATCGCGTCGTACAACGAAGAAAGCGGCCGATACCGCGAACTGCGTCCCGTGTTCTATGTTCCCGGCGCCGACCGAAACCTTGTTCAGGTCGGCAAGACGGGCAGTTACGAGTTCACTCCCGGCACGCCGGAACAAACTCAACTTGTTGACACCGAAGTTCGTGCCGTCTGCACTGAGGCCTATGCCTCGTACCAGCGCATGTTGGATGCTGGTGTCGCCCGCGAGGTCGCCCGGATGGTCTTGCCCGTCACCATCTATTCGTCGATGTACGTCACGATGAACGCGCGTTCGCTCATGAACTTTCTCAGCCTCCGAACGATGCGCGAAGGAACACACTTCCCGTCGTTCCCCCAACGTGAAATCGAAATGGTGGCGGAAAAGATGGAACAATTCTGGGTTGATTTGATGCCCATGACGTCGGCGTCATTCAACGCCAACGGCCGCGTAGCCCCTTAGCAAGAAGGAGGCGCCATGCCTCGAATCATCAGTGAACCGCAACCGCTCGAAACGGGTGCACTTCGAATCATCCCGCTCGGCGGAATCGGCGAGATCGGCCGGAACATGACGGTCTACGAATTCGACGGGCGCCTACTCATCGTTGACTGCGGTGTGTTGTTCCCCGAAGAGACCCAGCCTGGAGTCGACCTGATCCTTCCCGACTTCACCCCGATCCGCGACCGGCTCGACGACATCGTCGGAATTGTCCTGACGCACGGACACGAAGACCACATCGGTGCCGTGCCGTATCTGTTGCGACTGCGCGAGGACATCACCCTGTACGGATCGCGCCTGACGCTCGCGCTCATGGAAGCCAAGCTCAAGGAACACAAGATCAAGCCGGAGCTGAAGGTTGTTTCCGATGACCAGCGACTCAACGTCGGCCCGTTCGATCTCGAGTTCGTCGCGGTCAATCACTCGATTCCGGATGCACTCGCTGTCGCGATTCGCACTCCGGCCGGGCTCGTTCTCGCAACGGGCGATT
>WLFX01000097.1 GCA_009703545.1 Actinomycetota bacterium | reverse complement strand
GAGGATCCCAGACTGGCACCACGAATGTACCCATCATATTGTCGCGACGGGCGAAACAATAGTTTTCCGCGGTAAAGCCGCGAAAACTTCCCCGGATCGTCGCTTATTCGAATTTTTCCGACGAATTCTGGGCGTCGGCTAGAGAAGCGCGTCATCTCCCGACTGGCGAATCTGTTCGACGATGTCTTTGACACGTTGCGCGTGGGCAGACGTCGTGACAAGAAGCGCGTCGGGTGTGTCGACAACGACGATGTCCTTCACGCCAATGAGCGAAATTAATCGCTTGGTATGGGACACGACCACCCCGCTGGAACCCTGATTCAGGACACGCGTGTTTTCGCCAAGTGTCGCGAGAACATTCGCGCGGCCATTCGTGTGAAGTCGGGCCAGCGACGCGAAGTCGCCGACGTCGTCCCATTGAAAGTCCCCGGGGATGACGGCGAGACGGCCGTGTTCCGCCGCAGGTTCAGCGATGGAGTAGTCAATGGCGACCTTGGGGATTGTCGGCCACACGCGCTCGAGAACGGCTACACGTTCGGGGGTGTCCCACGCGTCGGCAATCTCGTCAATGGGGTCGGCTACATCCGGTCGGTTCGCGCGAAGTTCTTCGAGTAGAACACGTGCCTTCGCGATGAACATTCCCGCGTTCCATAAGTGAGTATCACCCTCGACATATTCAGTCGCTTTGTCCACGCTGGGTTTTTCAACGAAACGAACCACTCTATGGGCGTGAGGTGCGCCGTTTACGTCCAGCGCCTCACCCGACTCGATGTACCCGAACGCGGTCGACGGAGAGGTCGGACGGATGCCGATCGTCACGATATACCCAGCCGCGGCTGTCGAAATTGCTTCATTCACCGCAGCGATAAATCGGCGTTGGTCATCGATAACGTGGTCCGCCGCGAAGGAACCGATAATCGCATCGGGGTTTCGTCGAACGAGTATGGCGGCGGCGAGACCAATCGCGGCGGTCGAATCCTTCGGGGACGGCTCTAGCAGCGTGTTGGCCACAGTGAGCATGGGAAGTTCGCGCTCGACGGCCCTCGCGTGAGACTTTCCGCACACTACAACGATGTTGTCCCCCGCGATGGGTTCGAGCCGGTCCCACGTTTCGACGAGAAGGCTTCGCCCGCTTCCGGTGAGGTCGTGAAGGAATTTTGGGGCGTCAGCTCGCGACAGCGGCCACAGCCGCGATCCGACTCCACCCGCAGGAATAACTGCGTAAAAGTTAGCTTCGCGATGTGAGCTCGTCATGTCCGACAGCCTACGCGAGGGCGTTAGACTGGGACGAAATTGTTCGTGTTCCAGGAGGAATCGAGTTGTCAATCAAAACCCCCACCAAACCGAAAACCGTGTTTCGAGGGACTCTCTATCGCGGACACGAGGGCATGTGGTCGTGGGTACTCCACCGCATCACCGGTATCGCAATTTACTTCTTCCTGTTGGTTCACGTACTCGACACCGCGACCGTTCGCCTCGATCCCGAGCTATATAACGCAGTCATGGCATCGTACAAAACTCCGATTATGGGTCTGGGCGAAGCTGCACTCGTCGCCGCCATCGTGTTCCACGCGTTCAACGGGCTGCGAATCATTCTGGTTGACATGACCGCCTGGGCGTCGAGACATCACCGTGCTTTGTTTTACGGCGTACTCGTCTTGTGGGCCGTAGTCATGATTGCCTTTCTCCCCCGTCACCTCATGCACGTCTTTGGAGGCTAATCGTGAAATTCTTCCGATTCGATCGCCTCGCATGGATTTTTATGCGCGTCTCTGGGTTCCTTCTGATTGGGCTGATTTTCACCCACCTCATCGTCAATCTCATGCAAGACGGTGGCGTCAAGGCAATCGACTTCGCCTTCGTTGCTGGAAAACTCGCGAACCCGTTCTGGCAGTGGTTCGACGTCACCCTGTTGTGGCTGGCACTCATTCACGGAAGCAACGGGATGCGAGTCGTTATTGACGACTACGTTTACCGCACTGGAGTAAAGCGTTTTTTGCTTGTGTCCCTCGTCATCTCGACCACCACATTGATTGTTCTCGGAACGCTCGTCATTTTCACGCTCAATCCCTGCCCCGTGGGCTCTCCCGCGGATTTGCTTCCCTCGTTCTGCGCTGCCGGCTGACCTATACATAAGGAGTAAACCGTGACCACGGTTCATCATCACGAGTACGACGTTGTCATTGTTGGCGCGGGAGGTGCAGGAATGCGCGCGGCCATCGAGTCGGCTCCTCACGCCAAGACCGCCGTCATCACCAAGTTGTACCCGACGCGCTCGCACACGGGAGCTGCGCAGGGTGGAATGGCCGCGGCCCTCGCGAACGTCGAAGAAGACTCGTGGGAGTGGCACACGTTCGACACCGTGAAGGGTGGGGACTACCTTGTCGACCAAGACGCAGCAGAAATCCTCGCCAGAGAAGCAATCGACGCGATCATTGACCTTGAGAACATGGGCCTTCCGTTCAACCGAACTCCCGACGGCAAGATTGACCAACGACGTTTTGGTGGCCATACTCGCGACCACGGAAAAGCGCCGGTTCGCCGGGCCTGCTACGCCGCAGACCGGACCGGCCACATGATTTTGCAGACACTGTTCCAGAACTGCACCAAACTCGGCGTCGAGTTTTACAACGAGTTTTATGTTCTCGACCTCGTCCTCGCGGAAGAAAAGGGTAAGACTCGCACGAGCGGAGTTGTCGCCTACGAACTCTCGACCGGTGACATTCATGTTTTCAATGCAACCTCCGTCATCTTTGCGACGGGCGGCTTTGGAAAAATGTTCAAGACCACCTCGAACGCCCACACCTTGACCGGTGACGGCGTAGGGATCGTATGGCGCAAGGGCATCCCGCTCGAGGACATGGAGTTCTTCCAGTTCCACCCAACCGGACTTGCTGGTCTGGGAATTCTCTTGACCGAAGGCGCACGAGGTGAAGGGGCAATTCTTCGAAATGCCAGCGGCGAACGCTTCATGGAACGGTACGCCCCGACCATCAAAGACCTCGCTCCGCGAGACATCATTTCCCGCTGCATGGTGCAAGAGGTTGCCGAAGGCCGAGGTGCTGGACCGAACAAGGATTATGTCCTTCTCGACTGCACCCACCTGGGTGCCGAGGTCCTCGAAACCAAACTGCCGGACATCACCGAGTTCGCTCGCACCTACCTGGGTGTCGACCCAGTGACCGAACCTGTTCCCGTCATGCCGACAGCGCACTATGCGATGGGTGGAATCCCCACCACAACCGATGCCGAAGTGTTGCTGGACAACACCACCGTAATCCCCGGACTCTATGCCGCAGGCGAGTGCGCCTGCGTCTCGGTTCACGGTTCGAATCGCTTGGGCACGAACTCGCTCCTCGACATCAATGTGTTTGGAAAGCGCGCCGGTCGCAACGCCGCCGCCTACGCCAACAAGACCAAACGCCCGGCGCTTCCCAAAGGAACCGAAACGTTCGTCGTCGAGCTAATCGAAAAGATGCGCACCGCGGACGGTTCGGAAAATGTTGCGGCGATTCGCAAAGAACTTCAACTCGAAATGGACCGCAACGCCCAGGTGTTCCGCACAGAGGAATCCCTCTCGCACGCCCAAAAAATCATCGAGGGGCTCCGGAAACGTTATGAAAAGGTTGGCATTCACGACCGAGGCCAGCGATTCAATACCGACCTACTCGAAGCCATCGAACTCGGGTTCCTGCTCGACCTCGCCGAGGTTGTCGTCGTGTCGGCGCGGAACCGCAAGGAAAGCCGTGGCGGACATATGCGCGACGATTTCCCCGACCGCGATGACAAGAAGTACATGAAGCACACGATGGCCTATAAGAAGGGCGAGAAAATCGCACTCGATTGGAAACCCGTCGTCATCACGAACTACCCACCCATGGAGAGGAAGTACTAATGCCCGAACTTGGCGTGGTGCAATCGTTCACCGTTACCTTCATCGTTCGTCGCTTCAACCCGGAGACCGACCAGGAACCGTATTGGCAGGATTTCGACGTCGACATGTATTCGACCGACAGAGTGCTCGACGGCCTCCACAAGATCAAGTGGGAACAAGATGGTTCGTTGTCATTCCGTCGTTCGTGTGCGCACGGCATTTGCGGCTCAGATGCGATGCGCATCAACGGTCGCAACCGGCTCGCGTGCAAGACCCTCATCAAGGACCTCGACATTACGAAGCCCGTTTATGTCGAGGCCATCAAGGGATTACCGCTCGAAAAGGACCTGATCGTTGACATGGAGCCTTTCTTCGCGGCGTATCGCGAGGTGCAACCGTTCCTGCAGTCAACTTCCAAGCCAGATAAAGAGAACATCCAGTCCCCCGAACAGCGCGCACGATTCGACGACACGACCAAGTGCATCCTCTGTGCGGCCTGCACAACGTCGTGCCCCGTCTTCTGGACGGACGGTCAGTACTTCGGTCCGGCCGCCATTGTCGCTGCGCACCGTTTCATTTTTGACTCGCGTGACGAAGCCGCTCAGGTTCGCCTCGACATTCTGAACTCCAAGGAAGGCGTGTGGCGTTGCCGCACCACCTTCAACTGCACCGAGGCATGCCCCCGTGGCATCGAGAT
>WLFX01000096.1 GCA_009703545.1 Actinomycetota bacterium | reverse complement strand
GCGGCAAAGGTAGGGTTTTCACGTGAAGATACTCGTGATTGGGTCCGGTGCCAGAGAGCACGCCATCGTCAACGCCCTGTTGCGTGACACGACCCCTCACCAGATTGTGGTTGCTCCTGGAAACGCCGGAATCGCCGATGTCGTCGAAACCGTGTCGCTCAATACGACGGATGGTCCCCTCATCGCCGACTACGCCGCGGAACAGGGTGTTGAGCTCGTCATCATCGGTCCTGAGGCTCCCCTCGTCGCTGGCGTTGCGAACGCACTCCGCGCGGTCGGCGTCCCCGTTTTCGGCCCGGATAAGGCTTCCGCGCAAATCGAGGGCTCAAAGGAATTTGCGAAAGAAATCATGAACGCCGCCCGCGTTCCGACCGGTCGATCGATAACCGCAACGACGATGGTGGAGGTCGAATCGGCGCTCGATGAATTCGGTTCACCCTACGTCGTCAAGGCAAATGGACTCGCTGCGGGTAAAGGAGTCATCGTGACGACCGACCGCGCTGTGGCCCGCGCTCACGCCGAGTTCTTCATTCACCAAGGCGCGGTCCTCATCGAAGAATTCCTCGACGGGCAGGAAGTGTCGCTTTTTGTTCTGTCAGACGGAGATGCCGTCGTTCCACTATTGCCCGCTCAGGATTACAAGCGTGTTTTCGACCATGACGAGGGCCCGAACACGGGTGGCATGGGAGCGTATTCGCCGCTTCCGTGGTTGCCGGAAGGTTTCGTCGACGAGATCGTCGAGACCGTCGCCCAGCCGACGATTCGCGAATTGTCGCGCCGGGGCACCCCGTTCGTCGGGTTGTTGTATTGCGGACTGATTGTCACGTCCAAGGGCGTTCGCGTCATCGAATTCAATGCCCGATTCGGCGACCCCGAAACCCAGGTCGTTCTCGAACTCCTTGAGTCGTCGCTCGCGGAACTACTCCTTGCAACGGCGACGGGCCAACTCGCATCCGTGCCCGAGCCGATCTTCGCCGATGACGTCGCGCTGGCCGTCGTGCTCGCGAGTGAGGGCTATCCCGAATCACCCCTCACCGGCAAGCCGATTCTGGGACTGGCCGACGCGCTCGAGGTTCCCGGTGTGTCAATCGCGCACGCGGCGACCGCACGAGATGGTGACGGCTTCGTGTCGACCGGCGGACGGGTGCTTTCTGTCATCGCGCGCGGTGCCGATTTCACCGACGCGCGCAGGCGCGTCTACATGGCGCTCGACCGCATCACGCTCGATGGTTCACACTTCCGCACCGACATCGCCGCGCGAGTCGCCGAATGATTGTTCCGGGGTGGCGTCACGTCTATTCCGGAAAAGTCCGCGATTTGTACATTCCCGAAACGGAATCAAACCTCGAGTCGTCACCGTCGATGCTCTTAATTGCTAGCGACCGAGTGTCCGCTTTCGACCATGTTCTCGAACCCGGTATCCAGGGCAAGGGTGCGCTCCTGACCCGACTATCCCGCTGGTGGTTTGACCAGTTGGCCGAATTCCCCAATCATCTTCTGCAAATCGATGTACCCGCGGAAGTCAGCGAACGTGCGATGGCCGTGCGCACACTGGACATGCTTCCCGTGGAATGTGTCGTCCGTGGTTACCTAGCCGGCAGCGGCTGGGTCGAATACCAAGAGTTCGGAACCGTATGCGGAATCCGGATTCCCGCCGGATTATCAAACGGCGACCGGTTGCCCGAGCCCATCTTCACCCCCGCCTATAAAGCGCCGCTCGGGGAACACGACGAAAACATTTCCTTTGAGCAGACAGTTGAACTCGTTGGCGCGGAGACCGCTCGCGAACTGCGTGATATGAGCCTCGCGATCTTCCGCCGAGCGAGCGACATCGCCGAGGCCAAGGGGTTCATTCTTGCAGACACCAAATTCGAATTCGGTCGCAATCGCGACACCGGCGAACTGACGTTATGCGACGAAGTACTTACCTCCGACTCGAGCCGCTACTGGGATGCCGCCGCGTATGCCGCCGGCGGACCGAACCGACTCGATTCCTTTGACAAGCAGATCGTGCGCGATTGGCTGTCGGCAAACTGGAACAAGATCGGCACGCCGCCCGTATTGCCGGATGATATCGTCACGCAGACGGCGGATCGATACAGCGAACTGATTTCGCGGCTTACGTCGGTCAAATAACGACGGCCACCGCGAGGGCTCCCGTCGGGCGTGATGCGCGCGAATAGACTGAAGGCAGAATTCGTCCATGAGTCGAGGAGTGAGAGTGCCGAAGGTCATCGTCGAGGTTATGCCGAAAGAGGTTCTGCTCGACCCCGCTGGTAAGGCCACGGCGCGTGCCCTGCAACGTTTTGGTGACGGAGAAATCACCGACGTTCGCATCGGCAAACGCTTTGAAATCACGATCGACGGCGAGGTCACACCGAAACTGCTGGAGCACATCAACGAGGTCGCGAAGGACGTCTTGTCGAACGACGTCATCGAAGACGTCATCTCGATTCGCGTGGCCGACTAACGTGCGCGTCGGCGTCATCACGTTCCCTGGGTCGCTCGATGACCGCGACGCCTTGCGCGCGATCAAACTTGCCGGCGGTGACCCCGTTTCCCTCTGGCACGGCGACCACGACCTGCACGGCGTCGACGCCATCGTCCTCCCCGGCGGTTTCTCTTACGGGGACTATTTGCGTTGTGGCGCCATTGCCGCCCACTCACCAATCATGAGCGCGGTCGTCGATGCGGCAAACAAGGGCATGCCCGTGCTAGGCATTTGCAACGGTTTCCAGACCCTTGTCGAAGCGCACCTTCTTGCTGGGGGACTCATTCGCAATGACCACGGCACGTTTATTCGTCGCGACCAGAAACTTCGAGTCGAGAACGTCGACACCGTCTGGACGAGTGGGTACACGCAAGGACAAGAGATCACCATTCCTTTGAAAAACGGCGAGGGCGGATTTATCGCCGACGACGAGACGCTGAAGCAACTCGAAGGTGACGGACTTGTTGCGTTCCGTTATCTCGAGGTCAACCCGAACGGATCACTGAACGACATTGCCGGCTTGCGCAATGCCCGCGGCAACGTCGTAGGTCTCATGCCACACCCCGAACACGCCGTCGAACCCGGATTCGGCCCCGACACTCCCGCTGCGATGTCGTCCGGAACGGACGGGCTCGCCATGTTCCAGTCGGTACTCGCCGCCACCGTACTTTCGTAACCAGGAGCAATCGTGACCGAACACATTCCCGACACCGTCGAGAACGCCGCCGCGACTCCCGAGAAGGAGCAGCCGTTCCACCTACTCGGCTTAAAGCCCGATGAGTACCAGCAGATTCGCGATATTCTCGGCCGTCGTCCAACGAGCGGCGAGTTGGCGATGTACTCAGTCATGTGGTCCGAACACTGTTCCTACAAGTCGTCAAAGGTTCACTTGAGACAGTTCGGCGAAAAGGTCACCGAAGCGATGACCACGAACCTCATGGTCGGAATGGGCGAAAACGCCGGCGTTGTCGATATCGGCGAGGGCTGGGCCGTCACCTTCAAGATCGAGAGCCACAATCACCCCTCGTACATCGAGCCGTTCCAGGGTGCCGCCACCGGTATCGGCGGAATCGTTCGCGACATCATCTCGATGGGCGCTCGTCCCGTGGCAGTCATGGACGCTTTGCGATTCGGCGCAATCGACCACCCCGACACGAGTCGTGTTGTCAACGGTGTCGTGGGTGGTATCTCGTTCTACGGGAACTGTCTCGGGCTGCCGAACATCGGCGGAGAAACCTGGTTCGACCCGGTGTACCAAGCGAACCCGCTAGTCAACGCTCTAGCAGTCGGCGCTCTGCGTCACGAAGACCTGCACCTCGCAAACGCAAAAGGCGTCGGTAACCTCGTGGTGCTGTTCGGGGCACGGACGGGTGGTGACGGCATCGGCGGAGCCTCGATTCTCGCGTCGGATACTTTTGCCGAAGGTGGTCCTACTAAACGTCCGGCCGTCCAGGTCGGTGACCCTTTCGCCGAAAAAGTTCTCATCGAGTGTTGTCTTGAGCTTTTTGCCGGCGATTGCGTCGAAGGGATTCAGGACCTCGGTGCTGCTGGGATCTCGTGTGCGACAAGTGAACTCGCGTCCAATGGTGATGGCGGCATGTTCATCACTCTCGACAACGTGTTGTTGCGTGACCCGACTCTGACTGCCGAGGAAATCCTCATGTCCGAGAGCCAAGAGCGCATGATGGCGATTGTCCGACCCGACAAGATTGACACGTTCCTTGCCGTCACGACCAAATGGGACGTCGAAGCCAGTGTCCTCGGTGAAGTGACCGATTCCGGTCGCCTCATCATCGAATGGAAGGGCCAGACGATTGTCGACGTCGACCCCCGTACGGTCGCGATTGACGGTCCTGTTTATAACCGCCCTATGGAATACCCCGCGTGGCTCGACGCGCTGCAGGCGGATTCACCGTCGAAGTTTGCGCGCGCGACCGACGGTGACGCACTGAAGACACAGTTCCTCGCCATTCTCGGATCGCCGAACGAGGCCGACACCGACTGGATTACGAACCAATACGACTATTACGTCATGGGCAACACGGCGCTACACACCCCCGACGGTGCCGGAATGATTCGAATCGACGAAG
>WLFX01000095.1 GCA_009703545.1 Actinomycetota bacterium | reverse complement strand
CTGTCCCAACCCGGTGCCCCGGCCAGAAGCAGGCTCGGTCGTTTCACCATGTCACGTGTGGCGAGTTGGAACCCCTCAATAAGGGGCACAACGTTTTTGCGTGGCTCAATCGTGCCGAGAAACGCGATCCATGACGACACTCCGTTTGCCTGCGCGAACGTCGCAACAGCACGGGGCGTCGGCGGGTGGAACGTGTCGCGATCGACTCCGTGGAACGCCACCGTGATGCGATCGTCTTTCGCACGGGCAACACGCTGATATTCCGCGCCGGTCGCCGCGGACGGGACGATGATGTCAAGGCCCATGCGGGCGGATGCAACAATCCAGAATTTGAAAAACAGCCGCTTCATCGTTGAATGACGATCGGGGTGAGACCAGAAGGTGAGGTCGTGAATCGTCACAACACGGTGACGTCGTGTGAACACCGGAAACGTATAGTGCGGCGAGTGAATCGTCGTGGCCCGAATTCGCCGCGCAAGGAATGGCAATCCGATTTGTTCCCAGAGAAATCTCACGAACACAATGTGAACGAGACGGGGAGCGACAACAAGATCGCAGTCCACGTCGGCAAACGCCTTCTCATCGCGCGGCTGGCACACCACAACAAGTGACACACCCGCGAGGACCGACTCCCGAACCAGTTCCTCGACATAACGACCGACACCGCCGCGTTGAGTACTAATCGCTGTTGCGTCCACGAGAACGAGCGGTTGAGCAGACGCTATCTTCACGTGCCCAGCCTATTGCCGCACTACGCTGAAGGACGAGGGAGAACGTGATGACTGCACCAATTCTTGTGACCGGCGGCGGCGGAATGCTCGCAACCGCCTTGGGTGAAGTTTTCGGTGATATCGCGGACCTCGTCTCTCGCGCAGACCTCGACATCACCGACGCGATCGCCGTTCAGCGGGCCGTTTCCGGACGAGTGGCCGTCATCAATGCCGCCGCGTACACCGCCGTCGATGACGCAGAGACTAATGAGGACCTGGCCTGGGATGTCAATTCTCGTGGCGCGATGAACGTGGCAGATGCCTGTGCGGAATCAGGAGTTCGTCTCATTCATGTCTCCACGGATTACGTGTTCAACGGTCGTGCCACGGGTCCTTATTCGGAGGACGCCGCCACCGACCCGCAATCCGCATACGGTCGAAGCAAACTCGGGGGTGAACTCGCCGTGCAATCAGCACACCGGGACGGGGCAACCGTCGTGCGCACGTCTTGGCTGTACGGCGCGGGCGGGCCCAGTTTTGTGTCAACAATGCTGGCAAAGGCTCGCGCAGGCGATGCCGTGAAGGTCGTCACCGACCAAATCGGTCAGCCGACATGGACCCGAGATCTTGCCGAACGAATTCGCCTGCTTCTCGACGTTGCCCCGGGGACCTATCATGCGACGAATTCCGGAGCGTGTTCGTGGTGGGATCTGGCAGTCGCAATTTACGAGGAAGTCGGCGCGCCGACAACCCTCGTCGGGCAAACCACCTCTGACGTATTCGTTCGTCCAGCGCCGCGTCCTGCCTATTCCGTTCTCGGTGATGAAGCTGCACAATCTGCGGGGCTTCCCGAGATGCCACCGTGGCGCGAAGCGCTAGGGCGAGCGATGCGCGCCGATTTTTTGGTCTAGCCCCGTTACGGTTGATTCGTCGGCGTCGGGGTCGCGAGCGGTGGGAAAACGGTCTCGCGGACAATCTCGTGTGACAACTTAAAATCCGGGTACAACTGGTCGAAAATGGGCGGCACCAATTCCGCCCGGAGAATCGGCAACTTGCGTGCTTTCGTTCCGAGATCAACCATGAGTCCAACCATGGACTGAGGTAAGTCAGTCACAACCAGCGCTTTGCCTACGGACGCGAGTTGTTGAAACTGCGTCAACACCGTTGTCGGTTTGACTTGACGGAGGATCGCTTCTTCCAATTGGCGCTGGCGACCCATGCGCTCGTAGTCGTTAGATTCACAACGGGTTCGGACGTACATCAACGCGCGTTTTCCGTCAAGATGGGTCGCGCCAGCCGGAAAAGTGTCCGTGATGGGCTCGCCTACGACACACACGTTCACGCGCTCTTCGATGAGAATATCCACACCACCGAGAGCATCAATGAGTCCGCTAAATCCGCGCATATCGATGAGCACGTAGAACTGGACAGGGATTCCGGTGATTGCTTCGACCGAATCCCGCATGGCCTCGACGCCCGGCGATGATCCAGCCGCGACCGCTTCCGGATATAACTCGGCATGATTCTCCGCCCATGGATAGATGTATGCGAATAAACACTCATCACCGCAATTGAACCCGTCTGGCCATTGGGCACGCATCGGCGAATCCTTGACAAACGGAGCGTTGTACAAATTTCGAGGAATTCCCACCACAGCGATTTGTCCTGAATTCGCATCAACGGTGACAAGACTGACTGAGTCGGGTCGGAGACCAATCCGGTCAGACCCAGCATCTCCTCCGAGCAACATGAAACTGTACTTTCCTTCGATCGGCTCGACCGTCGGCGCATCGGCAAAAATCCCCGCAATCGTGTCTCTCGTCACTCCGGCGAGATACGTCGCATACGCGCCGCCACCCGCCGGACCAAACATCGCAACGACTGTAAAAATCGCTACCCAGAGGCGAGTTCTGCCAGGGACATGAACGAACCGAACCAATCGAAAAGTGTCGACGGCGGCAATGAACGAAATGATCGCGAGAACGACCAGAATCACCTGAATTCCGAGTAACCCCCAATACGACACCCAGAAACCAAAGGTGAAGCCCGGCGAGAGGAGATAGGACACCAACGTCGCGAGCCCGATGAGAAAGAAGACCAGCCAGGTGCCAAACAAGATTCGTCCGAGTCGACGATTTCCCGCGAGCAACTGCGCTGAGCCCGGAATGAACAACGACATGACGATGAGCCACCACGCCCGACGGCGCATCACTGCCGCATCGTAAAGGTCCGGGTTACGAATCGGTGACGTCAGACTCACGAGAGCGAGTCTTTGAGTGCAGCGTTTTTCTCGGCGACGAGGTCAGCCAAGGACTCGGAGTACTTGTCCAATTCCGCGGCGAGCACGGGACTCGAAATAGACAACATCCGAACCGCGAGTAACGCGGCGTTGGTTGAGTTTCCGATTGACACGGTCGCGACGGGAACACCACCGGGCATTTGAACGATGGACAAAAGCGAATCGAGCCCGTCCAATTGAGTCAGCGCAATAGGAACGCCAATTACCGGCAAACTCGTGACCGACGCGAGCATCCCTGGAAGATGAGCGGCGCCACCTGCGCCTGCGATGATCACCGAGACTCCGTTCGAACGAGCCTGTTTGCCCCACTCGATCATGGCCTCAGGGGTGCGGTGAGCACTCAGCACCTGGACGTCGGACGCTACTCCAAATTGTTCCAGGATGTCCTTGGCGGCGCTCATCGTTGGCCAATCCGAGTCGGACCCCATAACGATAGCGACGAGTGGCGTGCTCACCTCTCCATGCTAAATGTCGGCATGAAAGATTTCCGCCACGGCGCGCGCCCGAGACGTAGTGTCAGCGACGTCGGTTCCGGTCGCTGTGACGTGACCAACTTTGCGACCGGCACGAGGTTCCTTGCCATAGTTATGAAGTTTGACATCGCTGTATTTGCTCAATCCGTTGTAACGGCCGAGGTCCATTGCGCCGAACACATTCACCATGACAGCCCACGGGTGTTGGGAACTCGTTGAGCCAAGAGGCATATCGCAAATTCCGCGAAGGTGTTGTTCGAACTGCGACGTCACACTGCCTTCGATGGTGACGTGGCCGGAATTGTGAGGTCGCATCGCCAGTTCGTTCACAAGAAGGCGACCATCGGTCGTTTCGAACAACTCGACCGCCAAGACACCGGTGACATTCACGTCAATCGCGATCTGTCGACCCAGTTCCGCGGCCATCTCGATGATGCGCCCATCGTCGGTTGGCGCGGGAAGGATCACTTCGGCGCACACGCCATTCGACTGCGTCGTTTCGACCGCGGGCCAGACTGTCGTTTCTCCGTTGGGTCGGCGGGCGACGAGCTGCGCGAGCTCACGTGAGAAGTCGACCATCTCTTCCAATAAGACTGGCCCTCGATCCAACCATTCCGCGACCTGCGCGGCATCGGTGACAACCGCGACTCCCTTACCGTCATAGCCGCCGCGCGGCACTTTCGCGATAACGCGGCCACCGTTGGCCTCGAGAAAAACCGACACGTCGGCCGCTGTCTCCGCGACTCCCCAG
Organism: Actinomycetota bacterium; assembly: GCA_009703545.1. Lineage (GTDB taxonomy): Bacteria > Actinomycetota > Actinomycetes > Actinomycetales > Microbacteriaceae > MWH-TA3. The sequence goes on along the minus strand of WLFX01000095.1, from coordinate 360 downwards.
ACAGGAAGTGGGTGACCCAATTCTTCAAGAAGGCGCCGCATTACAATCTTGTCTTGAGCGACGGCCAGCGCTGCGGAACCCGGTCGCACAATGACACCCGCATCTTCGAGGGCCACGATGATGTCGGATGGCACATGCTCGTGGTCAAACGTGATGACGTCGACACCCTGAGCGAATGCCCTCACCGTGTCGAGGTCGCGAAAGTCCCCCACCGTCGTTGCTCGATCGCGGGCCGACGAATCGTTTGTTTCCGCCAAAACTCTCAGTTCAAGACCGAGTTCGATGGCGGGACCAATCATCATCCGAGCGAGTTGACCTCCGCCGATGACGCCGATTACTCGCACAGCACTCCTTTTGATG
>WLFX01000094.1 GCA_009703545.1 Actinomycetota bacterium | reverse complement strand
TGTATGGCGCCGCGTTCTCGAAGCGTTACGCCGAATACATCACGATGGCCGAAAACGGCGAAATGAACCTCTTCAAGAAAATTTCGGCGCGCGAGCAGTTCAAGCAGATCCTTATCTCACTGCAGTCGTCGTCACACCCGTGGTTGACGTGGAAAGACACGATCAACCTTCGTGCCCTCAACAACAACACCGGAACGATTCACTCGTCGAACCTCTGCACCGAAATCTGTCTCCCGCAGGACGCTGAAAACGTCTCGGTGTGTAACCTCGCCTCGATTAACCTCTCGACCCACCTCGTCGCCGGAAAAATCGACTGGGTCAAGATGGACGAAAGCGCGCGCGTCGCCGTTCGTCAGCTCGACAACCTCATCGACATCACGCGTTCCTCGGTGAACGAAGCCGACAAGGCCAACAAGGAAAACCGTGCGGTTGGACTGGGCATCATGGGCTTCGCCGACATTTGTGAGCGCCTCGGAATCTCGTACGACAGCGAAGCAGCATACGACCTCATCGACGAAATCACCGAGCACATCTCGTACTCGGCAATCGATGAGTCGGCGAATCTCGCCCGCGAACGTGGAGCGTACGACCACTTCGAGGGTTCGCGTTGGTCTCAGGGACTCGTGCCCTTTGATTCGATCGACCTGGCCGAAAAGGACCGTGGCGTCGCTATCGACATCTCGCGTAAAACTCGCCTCGACTGGGACGCGCTTCGCGTCAAGGTCAAGGGCGGAATCCGCAACGCAACCCTCATGGCCATTGCGCCGACGGCATCCATTGGCCTTGTCGCTGGTACGACTCCCGGTCTCGACCCCCAGTTCTCACAGATATTCTCGCGCTCGACCTCGAGTGGCAAGTTCCTCGAAGTCAACCGCAACCTCGTTGATGCGCTGTCTGACCGCGGTCTATGGGAGTCGGTTCGCGAGGACATCCTCCGTTCGCAGGGCGACATCCAGAGCATTCCCTCCATCCCCGACGACATCAAGGCGGTCTACAAGACCAGCTTCCAGCTCGACCCCTCCTCGTTCCTTGAGGTCGCGGGCCGCGCACAGAAGTGGATCGACCAGGCGATCAGCCGCAACATGTACCTCGAGACCCGCGACATTGACGAGATGGTGGACATTTACACCAGCGCGTGGACTCGCGGCGTCAAGACCACCTATTACCTGCACATGAAGCCGCGTCACACCGCGGAACAATCGACAGTCAAGGTCAACAAGGCCGAAGAAATCAGTGGAGGAAACAAGAAGGGCTTCGGCTCCAGTGCCGGTGCTCCGTCACCCGCAGCAGAACCCGTAGCGGCTGGTGCACCCCGACGAGGCTTCGGCTTCGGTGGATCGTCGTCGACGGGCGGTGAATCATGAATCCGCTCGACTCTCAAGTTGGAGAATATTCGGTACCGGTAGATCCCATGGATCTTCTCCAGTGCGACTCCTGCCAGTAACACCATCTCGCGGCTAACCCCGCACACACAACGTTCACAACAACACTTAGGAGTAATCATGGGAATTCTCGGAACAGGAATTCAAGACGGACTTTTGCTGAAGCCCGTGCGATACCAGTGGGCGATGGACCTGTATAACCAGGCCGTTGCGAACACGTGGTTCCCCAACGAAATCCAGCTCGGCGAAGACATCGCCGACTTCAAGAAAATGACCGATGAAGAACAACAAGCCATCACGTTCCTCATGTCGTTCTTCAACCCGTCGGAACTGATCGTCAACAAGGCACTGGCCTTTGGCGTCTACCCGTACCTCAATGCTGCCGAGGCACACCTATACCTCGCTAAACAGATGTGGGAAGAAGCAAACCACTGCATGTCGTTCGAGTACATCCTCGAAACCTTCCCCGTCGATCGTGAAAAAATCTACGCCCAGCACGTCGATCACCCCGCGATTGCCGCCAAGGAAGAGTTCGAAGTCAAGTTCATCAAGCGCATGGCCGAACGAAGCCTCGACATCACCACAACGGAGGGCAAGCAGGACTTCGTCCGTAACCTGGTTGCGTACTCGGTCATCATGGAGGGCATTTGGTTCTACACCGGATTCATGGTTGCCCTGTCGTTCCGTCAGCGCAACCTGCTGCGTAACTTTGGTTCGCTCGTTGACTGGATCGTTCGCGACGAATCGCTCCACCTCAAGTTCGGAATCAACCTCATCCTCACGGTGTTGGAAGAAAACCCGGACATTGCCACGGAAGAATTTGCGAACGAGATCAAGCAGATGATTCTGGATTCGGTTGTGATGGAAGAGGAATACAACAAGGCCATGATCCCCAACGGCATCCTTGGCCTGAATGCCGAGTACATCACGCAGTACACCAAGCACATGGCCGATCGTCGTCTCGAAGAGCTCGGATTCGAAGCACACTACAAGGTGCCGAACCCAGCGAAGTGGATGGCGGCCGCGAACGACACACTGCAGTTGGTCAACTTCTTCGAATCGACCAACACCTCGTACGAAGTCAACTCGGGCGCTTCGGCGAAAGCCTCCTAACAGGACCCGCGACGTCATGTCCTCAGTAAACTGGGGGCATGACGTTTCCTGTTAACTCCATCTCGTTAAACGACGGCACCCCCATTCCCCAGATAGGGCTCGGTACCTATCGTCTGGAAGATGACGATGCCTATCGCGTCGCATCCGAAGCCCTGGCGATTGGCTACCGTCACATCGACACCGCGCGCATCTATAAGAACGAAGCGGGAATTGGCCGAGCTATACGAGAAAGCGGTATCCCACGCGACGACCTATACATCACGACGAAGTTGTGGAACGGCGACCAGCCCAAGGCGCGCGATGCGATTAGTTCCTCACTTGACCGCCTCGGCCTTGAACACGTCGACCTGTATCTCATTCACTGGCCGGCACCGCAGCGGGGAACCTACGTCGACGCCTGGAAGCAACTCGAGGTTCTTCAACAGGACGGACTCACCACGTCAATCGGTGTCAGCAACTTCGAGCCCGAACACCTTGACGCGATTGCCGCGGTGAGCGACATCGTTCCCGTGTTGAACCAGGTCGAACTACACCCTCTATTCCAACAAAAGGCTCTTCGTGCCGAACATGTGACGCGCGGCATCGCCACTGAATCGTGGGGGCCACTGTGTCACGGGGCTGTCGACCTCGAGGCCGAAATGCCCGCCCTCGTCAACCTGGCGGAGCGCTACGGAAAGTCAATCGCGCAGATAATTCTGCGCTGGCACGTCCAGCACGGAACCATCATTTTTCCCAAGACGTCCAGTAAAGAACGACTCATCGAGAACATCTCGCTATTCGATTTCGAGCTCAACGCCGCCGACATGCTCGAAATCGACGGGTTCGATGCGGGACGCCGACTCGGTACTGCGCCAGCCGACGGTAACTGGGACTAGGCGGCGAACGGGAAGATTGCGCTGATGGCCACGAAGAGCAATACAGAGGCCAGGGCGATTTGAATTGCGCGCGGCTTTACGCGGCGTGCGAGGAATGATCCGGCGATGATCGTGGGGATTGATCCGAGCAGCATGCTGGCAAGCATCCAGGGGTCGACAACGATTCCGATGCCCGCGATCAAACCAGTGACGATGTAGCCCGTACCGGCGACAACCGCGAGCGGGATGGCGTGGGCGATGTCGGTGGCCACAAGGCGGTGGGGCGTCATTCGGAATGGGTAAATAGCGGTCATGGCGACGGAGCCGAGTGCGCCGGCTCCGACCGAGGTGAGAGCAACGAGGCCGCCAACCACCCCACCAGAGACGATGGTCGCCGGTGCTTGGAAGTTGTGGAACGTCGCTGGGGTCTCGGTGCGATTCGCTTGCGCAGCCTTGATGAGAACGGGAGCAAGGAACATCCCGATCGCGGTAACAAGAACGACGATGCCAATGGCGGTGGTCAACCACGACACCTTTTCGGGCTTCGCATTAATTGCGACGAGCACGGCGACGATAATGGCGACGGGAATCGACCCCATCCACAATCGACGCACGACCTGCCAGTCAATGTTTCCGCCGACACCGTGAATGCTGGCGCCGAAGAGTTTGGTAATCGCCGCGAACCAGAGGTCGGTTGCGACGGCCGTGGCGGGCGCAACGCCCAACAGCAAGATGAGAATCGGGGTCATGACAGCCCCGCCTCCCACACCCGTGATTCCCACGACAAGCCCCGTGACGATGCCAGCAAGCGTGTAGCCGAAATCGATACCGGTGAGAGCGGGCGCCACATCGGCGGCGAGTACGAGATCGATCATGTGGGGGTCTCCTTGAAGGTGAGGGGCTACCTTAACCTACCAAATGACTAGAGAATGTCGTGTTGCTAAATCCAACTCGGAAACCAGTAGTGAATGACCGCGAACCACTCCGGGATCGGAAGTCCCATCCACACGGGCAAGAAGAACGCCGAGACAACGGCGGCGACAATCAGGTAGTTCGCCACGAACAGCCTCAAGTTCTGTTTCCACAGCCACACGAGAACGGCAACGAGCGCGAGCACGAGGAACGGCTCGAGAGTGACGGTGTAGAACTGAAAAACCGTGCGCTGCGAGAAAAAGAGCCACGGAACGTAGGTCGCAACGACGCCGACGAGGATGGCCATGTTCTGCCAGGTCGATTTGCGGATGACCATGACGACGACGGCAACTATCGCGAGTGCGCCGGCCCACCAGATAACGGGGTTCGCAATGCTTGTGACGTACTGGACCAACCCATCGTTCCCCGTCGGTGCGTAATAAAACGCTGTCGGTCGAATCATTGCGAGCCAACCGAAAGGATTCGCCTGGTAGCTGTGCG
>WLFX01000093.1 GCA_009703545.1 Actinomycetota bacterium | reverse complement strand
CTGTTAGACCGAAGGGATCGTTGTCGCTCATGTCTGCCCCTCTCCACAAAAAATCTGACAATCAGTGCTCGCTCGCATCTTTTATCGTAGTCGGATTCCCAATTGGCACAGTTTCAGGACATAATGGGGCAGGTTCATTATTCGCGTAATCAACGTGAAACACATGTTCCCTAGAGTGTGGAAAACCATCCCGCGTGGCATCGATGTCGCCGGGTCCTAGCAGGAGGCCTAGTGAGGACCATGTCAACAATGCGACGGCTCGCGAGCGCAGTGGGCGCTTTCGTCTTGGCATTCGGCGTTCTCGGGCTTGCGTCACCCGCTCAGGCGGATGTCGTCAACCCCGAAATGCCCTTCAAAATCAGCGGAAACGTCCAAAACAAGGGCGAGCCAATCGCGGGTGTGACCATTAACCTCACGGGTGGCGGCGGATACGCAGCCACAGTGATGACGGACGCAGACGGCAAGTTCACCGCTGGGGTTCCGGAAAAACTCGCGGACTACGTCGTGACGGTCGATGAAACCACCCTTCCCGATGGCATCGCGGTTATCGATAATCCGGCGACCGAATTCGTCGAGGCAAACGTTCAAACCGTGACGGTCGGTCCTGGCGGACGCGTCACGATCAACTTCTTCATCGGACAGGGCGAACGCCACGTCACGAGCATGTTCGACCAGGTTGTCCAACGCCTCATCTCCGGCCTCAACTTCGGCCTCATGTTGGCGCTCGCATCGGTTGGTCTCTCGCTGATTTATGGCACCACTGGTATTTCGAACTTCGCGCACGCCGAGCTCGTCACTTTCGGTGCAATCGCCACTTTCGGGCTTGTTGCAGTGATGGGCGAAGGCCTGTTGTGGCTGGCAATCCCCATCGCGCTCATCTTGTCCGGCGTCCTCGGTTGGGGAATGGACGCCGCGCTGTGGGCGCCACTCAGGCGTCGTGGCATGGGACTCGTGCAACTGATGATCGTCTCTATCGGCCTGTCGCTCGGCATTCGATACACCTATCAGTTCTTCATCGGAGGCAAGACCGAGCAACTTCCCGGTGCGGGCGCCGAACGATTCAATCTTTTCGGGTCAGTTTCGCTCAGCATTATTGACATCGTCAGCATGGGAGTATCGGTCTTGATCATCATCGCGTTCGCGTGGTGGCTCAGCGCATCCAAGATTGGCAAAGCAACGCGTGCCATCTCGGATAACCCGAGCCTCGCCGCGTCCTCAGGAATCGATGTTGACGGTGTCGTTCGGATTGTCTGGATCATCGGTTCTGTTCTTGCCGGTTTCTCAGGAATTCTCTGGGCATATTTCCGCCCCGGAATTCGCTGGGACATGGGAGGACAAATTCTTCTTCTCATCTTTGCAGCAACGACCCTCGGCGGACTCGGAACGGCCTATGGCGCGCTCATAGGCTCACTCATTGTGGGAATCCTCGTTGAAGGATCGAGCCTGTTCATCCCCTCCGACCTCAAATACGTCGGAGCGCTCGTGGTCCTGATTGGAATTCTGCTTTTCCGCCCTCAAGGAATTCTCGGACGAAAGGAAAGGGTGGGATAGCTCATGGACTTCCTCGGAATCTTCACGTCATCAATCTCGTTCATTATCGCCCCGACGACCATTGCCTACGCTCTGGCTACGCTCGGTCTCGCGCTTCACTTCGGTTTTGGTGGGCTTCTCAACATGGGAATGGCGGGCTTCATGGCCCTCGGTGCCTATGGCTACGCGATTGGCATTTTGTCCTTCGGTCTCCCCTGGTATCTCGCGGCGTTCGTCGGAATCGCAGCGTCCATCGTTTTCGCCCTGATTCTTGGGATCCCCACGTTGCGACTTCGGGGGGACTACCTCGCCATTGTGACAATCGCCGCGGCAGAAATCGTCCGTTTGATGTTGCTGAGTTCAGCATTCGGCGGGCTGACCGGCTCGGCAGACGGGCTCTCTGGATTCAACGGCCCCGGTGGAACCGTCACCAACCCGACGGTCGGTGCTGGCGGCTTCAACGATTCGAATCCCATTCCGGCCGGCGATTACGGGTTTGTGCCATTTTTGGACAACGAACGGACCTGGTATCTCCGTATCGTCGGAATCGTCATTCTCGCCCTCGCCATTTTCATCGTATGGCGACTGGTCAACTCGCCATGGGGTCGTGTGATTAAGGGAATTCGTGAGGACGAGGACGCCGTGCGCTCACTCGGCAAGAACGTCTTTGCCTACAAGATGCAGGCCCTGATCATCGGTGGAGTTCTCGGAGCTCTCGGCGGTCTCATGCTTGCGTTCTCGACCAACGTCAACTCGTCGGTGTACGTGACCTCGCTGACCTTCTTCCTCTGGACAGCGTTGCTCCTCGGCGGTGCCGCAACGGTATTCGGTCCACTCGCGGGCTCAATCATCTTCTGGGTTCTCCAGGCGTTCCTCGGGTTGATTTTCCCCGCCTTGGCTGAGGCCGGGCTGATGCCCTTCACGACGATCCAGGCGGCACAAATCAAATACATCATCGTCGGGTTCGCTCTTGTCCTCCTCGTGGTCTTCCGACCTCAAGGACTGTTCGGAAACAAGAAGGAGTTGACCTTTGTCAAGTAACGTATCCTCCTCGTCCCCCGTCAAGTCCACGGGCTTGCACGTCGGCGCCATCAAGCCGGGAGTCGCCAAGAAGGACCCCATCCTCGTTGCGGACGGCGTCCACCGCCAATTCGGGGGACTGGTCGCCGTCGACGTCGAGCACCTTGAAATTCCCCGCAACGCCATCACGGCGCTCATTGGACCGAATGGTGCGGGAAAAACGACGTTCTTCAACCTGCTCACCGGATTCGACCAGCCGGACAAAGGTTCGTGGTCGTTCAACGGGCAGTCGCTCGCGAAGGTCTCGGCTTTCAAGGTGGCGCGTAAGGGACTCATCCGCACCTTCCAGTTGACCAAGGCTCTGGGGCTTCTCACGGTCATGGACAACATGAAGTTGGGAAGCACCGAACAGACGGGGGAAAATCTCAGAGCGAGCCTGTTTCCCTTCCTCTGGAAGAAGAAGGAAATCGAGATTGAAGCGAAAGCCCTCGAGATCTTGACGCGATTCAAACTCGACACCAAGCGCGACGACTTTGCTGCGTCGCTCTCCGGAGGTCAACGCAAACTGCTCGAGATGGCTCGGGCACTGATGACGAACCCGGAACTCGTCATGCTCGACGAACCAATGGCGGGCGTCAACCCCGCATTGACCCAGTCGTTGCTTGATCACATCCTCAATCTCAAAAAAGACGGCATGACTGTGCTCTTTGTCGAACACGACATGCAGATGGTTCGCCACATCGCGGACTGGGTCATTGTCATGGCTGAAGGAAAGGTCGTCGCCGAAGGCGCACCCGACGAAGTCATGAAGAACCCTGCCGTCATCGACGCGTATCTCGGAAGTCACCAGGACATCGATCTCGGGGCTGTGACTGGCCGTATCACGCTCCCGAAGATCTCGAAGGAGAAATAGATGGCGACGAAGAATGAAATCCCCGTCGTTGAGACAAAGGACCTGTTCGCAGGATACCTTCCCGGCGTCAACATCCTCAACGGGACGAACCTTTACGCCAACAAGGGTGAACTCATCGGCATCATCGGTCCCAACGGCGCCGGAAAGTCGACGTTACTCAAAGCTATCTTCGGCCTAGTCAAGGTTCGCGAAGGGTCCATCACCCTCAACGGCGACGACATCACCGGACTCAAGGCAAACCAACTCGTTGCGCGCGGCGTGGGTTTTGTTCCACAGTCGAACAATGTGTTCCCCAGCCTCACTATCGAAGAAAACCTGCAGATGGGCTTGTACCAGAACCCCGGCGCATACAACGAGCGTCTCGAGTTCGTCACGGGCATTTTCGCCGAACTGGGAAAGCGTCTCAAGCAACGCGCCGGCTCGCTCTCGGGCGGTGAGCGCCAGATGGTGGCTATGAGCCGAGCGCTCATGATGGACCCCGCCGTGCTCCTCTTGGACGAGCCCAGCGCCGGTCTCTCGCCGGTGCGCCAAGACGAGGCATTCATCCGCGTCTCCGAGATCAACAAGGCGGGGGTGACGACCATTATGGTCGAGCAGAACGCACGTCGCTGCCTGCAGATCTGTGACCGCGGTTATGTCCTCGACCAGGGCAAGGATGCCTACACCGGAACCGGCCGCGACCTTCTGAACGACCCTAAGGTAATCGGGCTGTACCTCGGTACGCTCGGCGCCTAACCCACCACGTCACAACGTGGTCCGCCTTCGGGCTGACCCCGTTTTTCGTGTCTGACGCCATCGATCCAGCAACAGAAAAGGCCCCGAGCGAACCCGGGGCCTTCCCTTGAGTCAGTGACTCACACAATCGGATTATCCTGCGTAAGGAACCGACGTGTTGTCGTTCAGGTACTGGTAGACCTGGATCGATGCTTCGGTGGGGTCTCCAACTTCGTTGAAGGTGATGGGGCCCGAGACACCGTCGTAGTCTGCAGTTCCGCCACCAATGATGATGTCGGCGCAGTCTGCGAACGTGGTGCACTTGGTGCCGTCACCGGTACCACCAGAAACCTCCTGGAGCTTCGCGGCGACGTCTACACCCTCAACCGAACCAGCTTCGAGCGAAGCGAGTGCGAGAAGGACGACGGCGTCGTAAGACTCAGGACCGTATGCGAATACGGATTCGAGGTCAGCGTTGCCTTCGGCAACCCAGTTGTCGTTCAACGCGGTCGTGAAGTCCGCGATGGTCTCGAGGTTCAGTCCGGGGACCGTTCCCTTTGCACCTTCAAGAAGTCCAGGCTCAAAGTCCTCGCTGTAGTTAGCAACGTTTCCGTCAACAAGGTAAACCTTGTCAGCGG
>WLFX01000092.1 GCA_009703545.1 Actinomycetota bacterium | reverse complement strand
TCAAGATCGACGTCATTGACTACAAGGACGTCGCAACCCTTCGCAAGTTCATTTCGGAGCGCGGAAAGATCCGTTCGCGTCGAATCACGGGCGTTTCGGTCCAAGAGCAGCGTCTCATTGCTCGTGCGGTAAAGAACGCACGCGAAATGGCGCTTCTCCCCTATGCCGGCGCGGGCCGTTAAGGAGAACACCAATGTCAAAACTCATTCTCACTCACGAGGTCACTGGCCTCGGCTCTGCCGGAGACGTTGTCGACGTCAAAAACGGCTACGCACGCAACTATCTCGTTCCCCAGGGTTTCGCAATTCACTGGACCCGCGGTGGTGAGAAGCAGGTGACGGACATCAAGCAGGCTCGTGCGTCTCGTGCACTTGCCTCACTCGATGACGCGCAGGCTCTCAAGGCAAAGCTCGAAAGCGCCACGATCACAGTCAAGGCGTCAGCGGGTTCTGAAGGCCGCTTGTTCGGTTCGGTGAAGACATCAGACATCGCCGCTGCGGTGGCCGAATCCGGGCTCGGCGAGATTGACAAGCGCACTATCGAGTTGGCCACTCCGATCAAGTCGACCGGCGCGTTTTCGGCGACCGTCCGCCTACACGACGGAGTGTCCGCGACTCTCGCGCTCAAGGTAATTGCCCGTAAGTAGCTCTGACATTCGCTCGCGAAGTGCCCGTTTTCGATAATGAAAACGGGCACTTCATCGTTAGGTGGACGCACGCAACATGTGGAAAAGTTAAAGGTTCAACCTAAACTCTAAACAACTTTCCCCACAGAGCGCCGTATTGGAAAACATACGGTCAGAGAGATTTTTTAGGTAATAAGGTAGTTAGTTATCCCCAGTTATCCCCATCTCCTCCACAGAGTTGTACGGCGCGGTAAACATTTAACCCACAGTGTTATCCACAGCCTCGTTTGCGTCGGTTCACCCGAAAACGTAGCGTTCACTGTGTGCGTGTGGCGTGGCGTAATGCGATGTCCGTTCTCACGCGCATACTAAAGAGCCCGAACCAAAAATTGACTCAGGAGGTGATCATCGATGGCAGGTCCGCAACTCGAATTGGTACCTGAAGGCACCGGTGACACTCGCGTTCCACCGAATGACCAGGCCGCGGAAATGAGCACACTTGGCGGAATGCTTCTGTCGCCCGACGCCATTGTCGAGGTACTTGAACTTGTCAGGGGCGAAGATTTCTATTTCCCCAAACACGAAATCATTTTCAACGCCATCAATACCGTCTTCTCGCGGTCGGAACCCACCGATGTCATCATGATTACCGAACAGTTGACCCGTGACGGTAATCTCACCAAGATCGGCGGCGCGAGCTACCTCCACACACTCGAATCCTCGGTGCCCACCGCCGCGAATGCCAGCTACTACGCCAGCATCGTCGCCGACAAAGCAATCCTTCGAAAGCTCGTGCAGTCAGGAACTCGCATCACGCAGCTCGGATACGCCGCAGAGGGTGATCCGAGTGAACTCGTCAACGATGCCCAGGTCGAGATCTTTACCATCGGCCGCGCGGCAGGAGCGCAAGACGCCATTGTTCTTCGCGACGCGGTCAATATCGCCGTCAACGAAATGGAAGAACAAGCGAAATCCGCTAAGGAAGGGCTCGACATCCCCACGGGGTTTCGCGAGCTTGACGACGTCACAAACGGGCTTCACCCCGGGCAACTCGTCCTCATCGCTGCGAGACCAGGTCTGGGAAAGTCCACGCTCGCACTCGACTTTGCCCGCTCCGCCGCTCTTAGATCAAACGTTCCGACCGTGTTCTTCTCGCTTGAAATGAGCGCGAGCGAAATCTCGCAACGCTTGTTGTCTGCTGAATCGAGCGTGCCACTCAGCGCAATTCGTAAGTCAAAAGACCTCAAGTCTGAAGGCTGGAAACGAATCAACACCATCCAGTCGCGGCTCGATGACACTCCCTTGTACATCGACGACAGTCCAAACCTGACACTGTCCGAAATCCGCGCCAAGTGCCGTCGCCTGAAGGCTCAACACGGCATCAAACTCGTCATTATCGATTACCTCCAACTCATGACCAGTGGCAAGAAGGTCGAAAATCGTCAACAAGAAGTCTCCGAGTTCTCGCGGTCGCTCAAACTATTAGCGAAGGAACTCGAAGTCCCGATTGTGGCGCTCTCTCAACTCAATCGCGGACCGGAAAACGCACCCGACAAGAAGCCACAACTGTCGCACCTTCGAGAGTCGGGTTCCCTTGAGCAAGACGCCGACATCGTGCTGCTATTGCATCGCGAGCGTTTTGCAGAGCAAGGCGAAAACCGAAACGATGCGGAAATTCACATCGCCAAGCACCGTAATGGCGAGATGCGCGTCTTGTCGGTACTGTTCGAAGGCCACTATTCGCGTTTCAGCGATATGGCAAAGATGTAGTCGGAAAATCCACAATTCGGAATCACGTAGTCTTGACGTATGGCAACTTCACGAAACTGGTTGGTGATTGTCACTAACAGCCTTGAGGCAATTCGGCCTTATGCGCGTTACATCGCTGCGATAATCGCGGGAGTAGCAATTACCCTCACCGAGGACCACTCGACCTATACGGGCCTTGAATGGCTCACTTTTGTCGTCCTGGTTTCTCTGTTATCCCGCGGCGGGCCAGAAACTCTGATGAACGTGGTCGCGTGGTGGTCGACGCTGGTTGTCGCAGCACTGGCCCTGCTGGGGCTAATCGCAAGCCGGATGTCTCCCACCACCGCGCTGTCGTTGACGATTGCACTCGTGGCCTTCGAGACCTCTCGAGCCTTTACCCGAAGTGACCGAATTTGGCTTTGGTCGACTGGAGTGCTCGCGGCGGGGCTTTCGATTCTGTACTTCATCATCGATGCAAACGACAGGACCGCCGCCGGATTGACGGGTGGATGGGCAATTATTGCGGGTATTTTTGGACTGATCGGCGCGATTGATTCCCGAGCGAAAGCCCGCGGTTCGACGCGAAAAGTGAAATCCGCTAAATCAACGACGACAAAGGCATAACCCCGTGGCGCGAAGCGATAAAACCCGACCCGCCGAACTCGTTGGACTGGCCTTCGTCGCTGGGTTGTTCCTCGGCGGCATCGTGCTGATGGTGACTCGGGACTTCGCGCTCTCCGCTATCGCCGGCGGCGGCGGATTTGTCGTCACCATTATTAGTCTCGCAATGATGGTTCTCGCGATGAGCCCACAGTTACCGAAGTCGGACAACAGCCCGCACGATTAGTTGAGGTAATCGACCAATTTCGAGGCGAGCCCAACGTAGGTAGCCGGCGTGAGTTCGAGCAGCCGCGCTTTCCCCGCTGCCGACATGTCGAGACCCTCGATGAACGTCCGCAGATCCTCGGCGGTCAGGCGCTTTCCCCGAGTGAGGTCTTTCAGTAAGTCGTAAGGGTTGTCGATTGTTGTCGTCCCCGCCGCACGTTCGGCACGCAATACCGTTTGAATCGCTTCCCCGAGAATCTCAAGATTGGCATCGAGATCCTTGCGCAACGCGTCGCGATCGACAGTGATTTCGTCCAAACCAGCGGCGATGTTGGAAACTGCCAAGAGCGAGTGCCCGAGTGCGACACCAAGGTTTCGTTGCGTGGTCGAGTCGGTTAGGTCACGTTGGAGACGTGATGTGACCAGTGTTGCGCCAAGAGCATCACCCAACGCGGACGCAATCTCGAGGTTCGCCTCGGCGTTCTCGAAACGGATGGGGTTCACCTTGTGCGGCATTGTTGACGAGCCCGTTGCACCGTTAACCGGAGTCTGGGTAAGGAACCCTTGCGAAATGTAGGTCCACACGTCGGTGCAAAGGTTATGCAACACTCGATTGACGTGACCGATCCGTGCGAGAAGTGCGGCTTGGCTGTCGTGCGATTCGATTTGCGTGGTCAGCGGGTTCCATTCGAGCCCAACGGATTCGACGAATTCCCGCGACACACGAACCCAGTCGACCTCGGGCGCTGCGACAACGTGAGCAGAAAAGGTACCGGTTGCTCCCGAGAACTTGCCGGAAAGCCGAACCGCGTCAACGTCCGCCAGGAGCCGGGTCAGACGGTGGACAAAGACAGCGATTTCCTTGCCGAACGTCGTCGGAGTCGCGGCTTGACCGTGAGTGCGCGACAGCATGGGAGTGTTGCGATCGGATATGGCGAGCGCCGTTAATTTCTGGACCACGACGTTTATCGCTGGGCGCCATACTTCGCGAACCGCCGCGCCGAGGGTGATTCCATAGGACAGATTATTGATGTCTTCACTCGTGCACGCGAAGTGTGTTAACTCGGCGATGCGAGACAGTCCGAGGCGCTCAAGGTGTTCGCGAACGAGATACTCCACGGCTTTGACGTCGTGCCGTGTCGTTGCCTCGAGCTCGGCAATCCGCGCCACATCAGTGTCACCAAAGTTCGTCGCGACGTCACGCAGGGCCAGACGCTCAGCGGCGCTGAGTTTCGCACCGAATAGACCCTCATCCGCGAGGCGAATCAGCCACTCGATTTCTACGTGCACCCGAGCACGGTTGAGTCCCGCTTCGGACAGATATTGACCAATCTCGGCGACCGCACCGTGGTAACGACCGTCCAAAGGGCTAAGCGGTTGGGGCGAAAAGGTCATGCCTCTATTCTCGCAGTTTTATCCCCACGAGACGTGTGCGCATCACCCTTCCACCGCCACACCTTTGTCATGCCGAGAGTTCGGCACGTCGAGCACGCTGTGATGGTGATATTCGCGAACCTGGCCAACACAACGGACCTTCTCGGCGGGGCAATCGTTGATCTCGAGCGCTCAATCGCTCGTACCGGCTGGGTCGGACCGGCCCGCATCGCCTACGACGATGT
>WLFX01000091.1 GCA_009703545.1 Actinomycetota bacterium | reverse complement strand
TGTCTCGCGGGTTACCCCGGGTGGGTGTTACCCACCATCCTGCTCTGTGGAGCCCGGACGTTCCTCGGCACCTTTCGGTGACGCGACCGCCTGGCCGACCCTCTCGTTATTCCATGGTAGCGACTAGCCGAACGAGTCGCGACGGTCCATCGATTCATTCGCGACGGCATCCGCACGGGAATTGAACTCGCGGGCGATCCATTCGAACGTCACGTCCGCTCCGGCGATGACAGAATGTGCTTCCCGTGCGAGCTCGCGCATGTCGGGGTGCTTGATTTTCCATCGGCCCGACATTTGTTCAACGACGAGTTTGGAATCCATTCGAACATGGATCGATGCGGAGGCGTCCAGCTCTCGGGCTTTGCGCAAACCGCCAACCAATCCCGAGTATTCCGCGACGTTATTGGTGGCAATTCCCACAAAGACACCGACTTCTGCGAGAACCTCACCCGTCTCAGCATCAATCACCACAGCGCCTCCGGCCGCAACCCCGGGATTCCCGCGCGAACCCCCGTCCGCCTCAACAATGAAGCGCGTCACAGCCCCGATTCCGCCGTCCGAATCAGAATCGCGTTACTGTCCGGGCACATCAACACCTCATCGGCGTCAGCGGCCCGCACATCCTGGAGTTGCCCGGGCGTCAGGGTGACCCCACTCGCCGACGTGATTCCCGCCTGAAGGTGGGACGCGCCAACCCCGTAACGTTCGCGTTGGCGTTCATAGAGCTCAATCAGGTCTATCGGCAGAGAGGCGACAATCTCGGCACGAGCGGTAACGATATCGGCGCGGCGCCGGTTTGACGCGTCGATATCGGACCGAAGTGAACTTTGTGCCTCCGCCCGCGCGTCGTGGAACGAGTCCCGTGCAATCTTGATAGCGTTCCACGTGCCCGTTACCTCATCGCGGTCTGTCAGCGCCGCTAATTCTTGTTCCTCGAGCATCTCGATCCGACGTTCCAACGACTCAATTTCGTGTTCAAGTGACGTCAGTTCTTTCGAGTCCGTCGAACCCTTTTCACGCTCACGATCCTGCGCAATTCTAGCCTTTGCTACGCTGATGTCGGACTCGAGGTGTTCGCACCGACGTTCGATTTCATCGTATCGATCCGCCCAGTCTTCCGCCTCCCGCACGAGACGTTGGTACTCTGCGTCGGTATCAAGCGCAGTGAGCGCAGCATGTGCATCAACAATCGTTCGACTGACGACAATGTCTTCGGTGTCGAGCGCAAGAACAGCGAGCAGCCTCGTCTGAGCCTCAGCGGGAGCGCGCAACGCCATTACTGCATCACCGCAAATGTCCATGGGTCCGTGTTGATGTCGGACACTTTCACCGCAATACCTGGTTGCGCCATGCTGAGTTCCGACGCAGCGGTCTCGAGCCACAGCCATTCGGCCGCCCAGTGCGACACGTCGATGAGCGCCGTGTTGTTTCCTAGCCGCGCTTGTTCGCGGAATTCCGACGCTGGGTGATGGCGCAAATCGCTGGTCACATAAACATCCGTAGCGGCCACATCCACATGTGCGAGGAGAGAATCCCCCGCGCCGGCGCAGAGCGAAACCGAATGAATTCGGCGAGAGAACTCCCCAGACACTCGAATACCACCCGCGGTCGCCGGAAGTTTTGACGCGATTGATCGGGCGAATTCGCCGAGAGTTTGCTCGGCGACGTGCCCGATGACACCGAGTCCACCGCCCACATCATTCGAGACGATCGGGCGCTCAACCGCAACGCCCAGAGTCTTTGCCAATGCCGCGCTCGTCCCTGTGGGCACACGGTCACCATTGGTATGCACGCCAATCGCTGCACATCCGCCACGAATCAGCCGCGCGATAAGTTCACCCTTATAACGGTCCTCGTCAACAGTCGACATTCCCTTGAGTAATAAGGGGTGATGCGAGACGAGAGCGTCGTATCCTCCGAGAATAGCCTCGGTAACGGTCGCGTCGGTGATGTCAACCGCGAACAACACTGACGAGACGGGGTGGTTTGAGGCTCCCGAGATAACGCCGGAGTTGTCCCAATCCTCTTGGCCCGCCAACGGCCATAACTTATCAATCGATGCGGTGATGTCCCGCAGAGTCGTCGTCATTGTCGGCCTACGCGGTGCGATTCGAGCGCAGTGCACTGGGCGCCGAGACGAGCAGTGACACAACGAATGACAACACGAGCACGGCAGTTGGAACAATAAGCACGAGGGCCCCCGAGATTCCCAGCGTCGTTGCAAGCGGCGCAATCGAGCTGTCGTAAATGCTTGTAAGACCCGGAACAGACCACGACGTCAAGGCAAGCCCAACCGCCATCAGAAGAGTTGAGAGAACGGCATTGATGACTCGTGCAACCCCGCCGATTTCACGACGCGATGCAATCGAAGCGCCCGCCATGAGACCAATTATCACCATGAGCGGAATCGACACGAACGGAATACCGGGGAGAACCATGGTGATGTCGCCAGCGATCCCTGTCAGGTCTAACCCGAGAAGGGTCACAGGAACGACGATGACGATCACGCGAAGCAACACGGAACTTGCATCACGATCATCCCGCACAGTCACCATCATCAGTGATCGACCGACGAGCGCAGAAATCAAAATCAAGGGTACGGCGAAGGCAATCACTCCTGAAATGAGAGCTAGCTCGGCGCTGGCTGCGACAACGTGCAACGCCGGGTTGGACCCTACCAAGAGATCCCCCAACGCATCAGGGCTCATCCCCGCCACGAGAACCCATGCGGCGAACCCAAGCCCCGCAGCGAGCCCAATGTATAACGGCAGGCCAATCACAGCGTTTTCGTCACGGCGAACAACCGTTGCGGTTCCCGATTCGATGCCCGCGAACAAGATAACGCCAATTGGAATAATCCCCGTTGCGATAACTATGTTCTCTGACGTGAGCACAGCCCCCGTGTTTGTGGTGGCGACCACTGCGAGACCGGTGAGAATGACAATAGTCGGACCGATAAGGGTGAAACCCGCCAGAGCCAAAACCACACCACGAAAAGCTCGCCGTGACAGTGACGCAATCACGAAACCAACAATGACGATGAGTGCGACGACCAGGACCGAGGCGTGCGCATGCGGTGCAAACTGAGCAAGCGTGGAGGCAACGCCAGGAATCGAATTGAGTTGAAGACCGACTCCCTGAGACGTGACGAGAAGCACGGTGAGAAGACCGACGAGAACAACAAGTGACCCGATTGTCCAGAGAAGTGTTCCCCCGATCGCGCCAGCAACGCGTTGAATCGCGGCCCTTGTTGACAGCGCGTGGCGGATTGACGTAGACCGCGAGAGAAGAACTAAGGGAAGTGCGGCAAGAAGCGCGACAATCGCAGCAAACACCCCGGATGAGTTCAGCATCAATTCGGTGTTGACAGGGACGGGCGACCCGAAACCAGTAAACACGGCCGATGTCACTGGGATCAGAATGGCCACCATTGTCGCCACCAGCATCACGACATTCCAGCCTCGATGACGACCGTTGACGGATTGCCCCTGAGAAATTTGACGGGCAGGAACAGCCGACGAGGTCGAGTCAAGAAGAGTGGCGAGGGTAGACGTCGAACTGGTTACGGTCTGAGTCGTGGATGCCCCAAGCGTGTCATTGACATCTTTCGTCGGCGTATCCGACATGGGCTCATCACTCAAACTCAACGAGGCAATCTTCGGGTCAACGTCAGCAAAAACTTGTTTCAGTTCATCCAATAGCGACTGCGCATCGGCGGGTTTCGTTAGACGCAAATGGGCTACGAATTCCTTCGCCGTTCGCAGATCATCTTCGCGCAATGTCACCTGTGCATCGAGCATCAAAATCTGTTCCGAACTTGTCATCTCTGCGGACTCCGCAAAAACGGTCGCAATTTCCTCTTCGGACATGGATTTGCGCGTCGGGACCACGAGGCGCGCGGGCGGCGCGGGTTCCCGAAGACTCGGTTGTCCTGTTGCCACCGTCGGAAAATAGTTCACATCTGAGGCCGCCGGGATTGGCGTCGAACCCACAGCGGGCAAAATCGGCACAAAATCAGCGTTTTCTGCCGACGCTGCAACAAACGATGAACGCCGAGGACGACCAAAGAGGTTTTTATCGTTTTCTTTATCCGCGACCATGTTTAATACCTTAACGCCACGATGTAGCAGAATCGCGGATTTACGCCAGGCGTCGTGGCACGGTTGCCACGGCCACGCCGCTGACTAAAAGACCGATTCCCCCCCATCCGATGGGCGGGAGAGCCTCGCCCAGCAACACGACGGCCAAAATGGTGGCGAAA
This sequence comes from Actinomycetota bacterium, assembly GCA_009703545.1. Lineage (GTDB taxonomy): Bacteria > Actinomycetota > Actinomycetes > Actinomycetales > Microbacteriaceae > MWH-TA3. The sequence goes on along the minus strand of WLFX01000091.1, from coordinate 567 downwards.
ACTGGTTCTAACAGGGTGACCAGTGTCACGAGGGATGCACTTGCCCGTGTGAGCGCGTATCCAAACAAGAGGTATGCCAGAACCAACGGTCCCAGCGCGAGGTATGCGCCCCGAGTGAGATTGTCGAGATCTGACACGAGCGGACCTCCCGTGAGCACAAGCACTACTAGCAATGGCAACGCACCCGAACCGAAAACCGCACCCATCGAGCCTCGAAAGCTCGATCCCGCTGCAATCACACGAGACCCCGCAACCGAATACAGCGCGTAGGCCATCCCGGCGATCAACGCAAGCAGTACACCATTTAGTCCGACCTCGCTCGTCGCCCCACGGGCAACACCGACGAAGGCCAGTCCCATCCCCGCGATTCCGAGAGCGAGGAACCAACGACGTGTCGGTTTTTTATTTGTGGCGAGCCATTCGATGACGCCGGCGAAGAGAGGTCCCGACCCCAATGCCACCGTGTTACCGACCGCAACACCCGCGTCGCGCATACCCGCGTAGAACGCGAGCGGATAAACCAAAACCCCTATTCCTCCTAGTAGCACCCACCAACGCGCCTCGGGA
>WLFX01000090.1 GCA_009703545.1 Actinomycetota bacterium | reverse complement strand
GAGCCGTGTGCTCTAACCACCTGAGCTACCCCGCCGCAACCTAATTAGGTCGAGCCCCGAGTCAGGATTGAACTGACGACCCCTTCCTTACCATGGAAGTGCTCTACCACTGAGCTATCGGGGCGAGTGCCACGAAGGCACCATGCGAGGTTAGCACCTCAAACCGTCACGGGTGAAATCCCGACCAGCCCGATCGACGGTCGCCAGGGTGGCAGCGACGCGCCGGGAACGCCTCCACGCCCGCGCGACACGCCACAAACACTAGATGTAGTGAAATAACACGAATGTCATTCCCGACATATAGTGTTTTCTCTACGGCATCCTCGCCGCAAACATTCAGGAGGAACTATGGACTTCGACAACGACAGTGTTGGCGGCTATGCGGTTCCCGTCGACCCGATGGACCTACTGCAGTGCGATAGCTGCCAGTAAATAGCTGAAACCTTGTGAACCCCGACCACTGCGATGTGGTCGGGGTTCACTCTTTGTCTCTCGCAAACGCTGCGAGGAGCAGACAACCGCGGAATAATGAAGTTATGAGCGACGTTCGCACACCCGACCCCGCCTGGTTTTCCGATGAGGAATTCGAGGGGGTACGTCGCAGGCTCCCGCTCTTGTATGTCGAGGCCGTGCCCGTTCGACTAGATGATGACGGCTTCGTGACGGAGGTGGGACTGCTCATCCGCGTCGATGAGTACGGCGAAATGCGCTCTGCCCTCGTCGCGGGGCGTGTGAAGTTCGGAGAGTCAGTTCGCGACGCCCTCAGCCGCAACCTAGAGAAAGATCTCGGTGCACTCGCTTTTCCCCGTCTACCCAACAGCGTTGTCCCAGCAACGGTCGCGGAGTATTTCCCATTCCCTGGGCGACTTGTTGACGAACGACAGCACGCGGTCTCGCTCGTGTTCGTTGTGCCGGTCACGGGTGAAGCGCAACCGCGCCAAGACGCACTTGATATTCGATGGATTCCTGTCCAGGACGCCGTCCGCGAATCGATCGATGGTGAGTTTGTCGGGGGTCGTGGCGCTGTCCTTCGCGCCGCGCTGGCCACCGTTTCTTTTAGATAACGCTTGAACTGGCGCGCCAGAAGCACACTTAGACACATTTGATTGCGTGTGAACCACATTGACGCACGATGACTGTGATTTCACGCGACTTTCGCGCAATACTCTGTCGTTTTGGTGCCGCAGGTCGTACAGTATTTCCTGTTCACACTGACGGAGGCCTGATGACAAACCCACTGCGCATGCACATCCACGATGACGCTACGGCGGCGCTTCGGGAACGCATTTTTGACTACGCGCGTGACCGCATGCAGTTGGACCCGCCTCCCCTGGATAAAGGGATGCCCTTTGCCGAACTGCGGGCCATCATGCCCGACACCGTGACCGAAGCCGGAATCGGCGGCGACAGGGCTCTTGATCTTTTTGGCGAAATTCTTGCTCCAGCGTCGATGTCCACCGACCACCCCGCGATGGTGTCGTTCATCCCCGTCGCACCGACCGAGGCGTCCATCTTGTTCGACCTCGTTGTCTCAGCCTCGTGTATTTTTGGCGGATCGTGGCTCGAAGGGGCCGGCGCGATCTATGCCGAAAACGAGGTGTTGAAGTTCCTCGCCACCGAAGCTGGCCTCCCCGAAGGGGCGGGAGGGGTGTTTGTGCAAGGTGGGACGAACGGCAACCTGTCCGCTCTCGTTGCCGCCCGCTTCGACGCCGAGCAGCGTTTGGCCGAATCCGGAAAGTCGCGACCCGCCCGTTGGTGTTTCGTTGCCTCGGAAGAGGCTCACTCGTCTCTCGCGCACTCCGCCCGCGTGATGGACGTCGACGTCATTAAGGTGCCCGTCGGCGAGGACGGTCGAATGACCGGGGCCGCCATCGAGCAGGCCGTCGCAGGCTCGTGGGAAAGCGTCTTTGCGATCGTCGCCACCGGTGGAACCACGAACTTCGGAATTGTGGACGACATCGCATCGGTCGTCACGACCGCGAAGGCACACGGCACGTGGGTTCACGTCGACGGCGCTTACGGGCTCGCTGGAATTTTTGCGCCGAGCACTAAGCCGCACTTTGATGGAATCGCTGGAGTTGACTCGTTTATCGTTGACCCACACAAGTGGCTCTATGCGCCGTATGACTCGTGTGCCCTGATTTATCGGAACCCGTCAATTGGACGGGCTGCACACACTCAGCACGCGTCCTATCTTGATGTGCTTACCGACACCGATGAGTGGAACCCGTCGGATTTCGCCGTGCACCTCTCTCGCCGTGCACGAGGTCTTCCGTTGTGGTTCTCGCTCGCGACGCACGGTGTCGCCGCGTACCGTGAGGCGATTGAATCGAACAACGTAGTCGCGCGCGACATCGCCGAGGTCATTCGCGAGAGTGACCATCTCGAACTCGTTCGAGACCCAATGCTTTCTGTCGTTGTGTTCCGCAGAAAGGGATGGACCCAGGACGACTACACCGCGTGGAGTGACGAACTGTGGGAGGCCGGTAAGGCCGCCTGTTTCCCCTCGAAGTACAAGGGCGAACCTGTCCTGCGCTTTGCCATTGTCAACCCCCGCACGACCATCGACATCCTCCTGGAACTGGTCGAAAGCCTCAAGGGTGAATCGTGATGACGCGCTGGCCAGCTGAGTGGGAACGCCACGAGCGGACGTGGATGGCATGGCCGTCTACGGGTTACAGCCTCGGTGACACGGAAGTCGAAATTGCCGAGGCACGTGGAGCGTGGGCGTCGGTCGCCAATGCGATTGTGAAGTATGAGCCCGTGACGATGGTTGTTGACCCGTCCGCGGTTGACATCGCCCGCGAGTGGCTTGACAACCGCGTCGACATCGTCGAGGCAAAACTGGACGATGCGTGGATGCGCGACATCGGACCGACCTTTGTCAAAGGGCCGGACGGTACAGCGTTCGGCGTCGATTGGATCTTCAACGGCTGGGGTGCCCAGTCCTGGGCAACGTGGGACCACGACGCAGCAATCGGTCGCGCAGTTCTGGCCTCGGCTGACGTACCGGTCATCTCGTCGTCACTGACCAATGAGGGTGGCGGCATTCATACGAATGGTGACGGAATCGTTCTGGCGACTGAGACCGTACAACGTGACCCGGGCCGAAACCCGGGCTGGACTCGTGATGAAGTCGAGCGCGAACTATTCGACACGCTTGGTGCCACTCGCATCGTCTGGCTTCCGCGAGGACTGACCCGTGACTATGACGAGTTCGGTACGCGCGGCCACGTCGACATCGTCGCGGCGTTCTGCAACCCGACGACGGTTTTGTACCACGACCAGCGAAACCCCGAACACCCCGATTTCGCGGTGTCAGAAGAGGTGCGCAATCTGCTCGAGGCGGAAGGGTTCGACCTCATCCCGGTGCCCGCGCCCGAAACGTTGCGCGACGACGAGGGCTTTGTTGACTATTCGTATATCAACCACTACGTCTGCAACAACGCCGTGATTTTGTGTGGGTTCGATGATGCGGGTGACGCGGTTGCCAAGGGAATCCTCGAGACGGCGTATCCGGGACGGACAGTCGAGTTGGTCGACGCACGCGCTCTCTTTGCCCGCGGTGGCGGCATTCACTGCATCACACAGCAGCAGCCCGCTTAGCCCAACAATTCCCACTCGATAAGGTGCCGACGCGAAAAGCGCGGATGACACAGAACACATGATGCGACCATGTTGCGCGGCTTGCGAAAGCGCAATATGACGTGACCAGCGGCACAGGTTCCGCGCCACCGCGCCAAGTGATCCGGCGATGGCCCGGTGTGCCGAATCCAGCCGGTGTACCCGATCGAGCGTGCCGTGTCTAACCACTGTTGGCTGTGATTGTGTTCTTTGCCACACAACGCGTGGGCAATCTCATGAAGCATCGTTTGCTCGGCGTCCTCGAGAGAGCCCAGTGCCGTGAGGTGAATCGACAACGAGATCTGCTTTTTGTCGTGATGGCACGCACCCGCCCGGCGTCGGGCGTGATCCCAGCGGAAGCTCCACTGATGCTCAAGGACCGAAAGGTGTTGGACAATGAGTCGCTCGGCGAGAGCCTGAACCTCCGACAATTTGATCACGCATCAACAATATGCACGGGCTAGGACCGAAAAAGGTTGCGCGCTGGCGGCGGCGAGTCGATGGCGGTGTTGTCGGTCACCACGGTGGCGCTCGCCGACCACGTCACCGCCTCGGCCCCGGCAATGAGGCCCGTAGGGTGAGGACCCTTCCCCGCGAGCGTTGAAACCCACGGCGGAACCGTCCCGTCTGAAAGGGCTCCGAGGACCACATTGCCGAATCGTTTGCTGTTGGCGACACCCTGCTCGGCGACACCGAATGCGTCACCAAAAACGTAGCGAAGCGTCGCGAGCTGACCACGGGCGAACGACATTGGTGGACCATCGGCGACATTGGCGATGACAATCCCGCCTGGCGCCAACAGTTTCTTGATTGCGGAATAGAACTCGACGCTCGTCACGTGCGCGGGTGTTCGTGCGCCGCGAAAGACATCAACGACAACGAGATCGACCTGACCGAGCAAACCTTTCGGCAGTGACTCCATCACCTCGCGGGCGTCTCCGTAGCGACAACGGATGGATGCATTGCGGGGAAGCGGGCAGTGCTGACGAACAAAATCAATCAGGTCGCGTTCGATCTCGACGACCTGTTGACGTGACCCCGACCGCGTCGCCTCGATGTAGCGCGGGATTGTCAGCGCCCCTGCTCCCAGATGCAACGCCGTGATTGATTCGCCGACGGGGAATGCCGCGTCGATGACATGACCCATTCGCGCGATGTATTCGAAATGCAGAGACGTCGGGTCGGCCATGTCGAGGTGCGACTGCGGGGTG
>WLFX01000009.1 GCA_009703545.1 Actinomycetota bacterium | reverse complement strand
CGCACGAGCGCAACAGGGCCGTCAAGAGCGAACTCCAGACCGTCATCCGCATCGCACGCGAGGCACTCGCGACGGGTGACAAGTCGACCGCGGTCAATGCCGTTGCCGCGGCAACGCGCAAGATTGACAAGGCCGTGTCGAAGGGTGTCATTCACAAGAACCAGGCAGCGAACCGCAAGTCGGCCATCGCCGCCCAGGCAGCCGCAATCTCGGGCGATGCCAAGGTAACTAAGGCTCCGGCCAAGGCAGCCGCAAAGGCTCCTGCGAAGAAGGTGGCGGCGAAAGCTCCCGCCACAAAGGCTCCGGCCAAGGCGGCGGCGAAAGCCCCTGCCAAGGCAGCTCCCAAAGCAGCAGCGAAGGCTCCGGCCAAAGCAGCAACCAAGGCGGCACCCAAAGCAGCAGCTAAAGCTCCTGCCACAAAGGCAGCCGCGCCGAAGAAATAATTCTTCCGCTCAACCTCGACGGCTCCCGGGAAACCGGGGGCCGTCGTTGTGTATCTAGGAGCGCGACGCTACGCGGTCGACCATACGCTCAACCGCGAATTCGGGGTCGCGGCCAGCGCCCTTGACCATCGAATCAGCTTCCGCAACGACCAAGATTGCCCTGCCAAGTGTCGGCCCTGTCCATTTCCGCAGAGCACTGCGAGATTTGTCGATCATCCACGATGGCATTCCGAGATCTTTCGCCGCGTTACTCGGTGAACCGGTATACCCACCAACCTTGGCGAGTTGGCGGAGTTTGGCTGCGAACGCCGCGATCAGAGGCACGGGGTCGACACCGGATTGAATCGCATGACGCAATAGCCGAAGTGCTTCGGCCCGGTTGCCATCGATTGCCATGTCTGCCACCGCGAATGACGTCACCTCTTCGCGACCCTCGTAGTAGGTATCCACGAATTCCTTCGTGATGGATTTTCCGAGCGCATCACTCGCGATTTGTTCGCACGCTGCGGCCAATTCGGACAGATCACCGGCGAATGCTTCGACCAAAGCGCCCACGGCGGCACGGTCAGCCTTCACCCCGAGGCGGTTGAATTCCGCCGAGACAAACTGGGCGCGATCGGCATCCTTCTTGATCTCGGCGCATTCGACCTCGAGGGTTGTTGGGTGGGCGCGCAGCATGTCGAGCAACTTCTTGCCACGGTTGCCGCCGCCGTGACGCACAATGACGATGACATCGTCGGCGATGACCTCGAGATAGGACTGAATATCGGTGACGAATTCATCTCCGCCCGATTCGCCGTTTGCGATTCGAATCATGCGTGGTTCACCGAACAACGAGGGACTCGCGACGTCGAGAAGAGTTCCGACCTCATAGTTGGCCGCGTCGAGATCGGTTACCTCGAGTTCAGGCTGAGCGATTCGAACGCGGTCGCGCAACTCGCGAAACACGCGGTCAGCGAGATACGATTCGGACCCCGTCACGAGCACGATGGGGGCCTCTCGCATCCCGTGCCACGGGACCACCTCTGTTTTCGACATCATTCCTCCGAGTTCAGTGTAAATCGGGGCTCGGTCGCACGTTCGCGCCACACCCGCAACTCACCGTGAGACGTCCTCCATACAAGGACGATTCCGTTAAGGTCGCTTCGGGCGACAGTTGACCCGACGCCGGCGAGTACGTCGAGGGTCTCTGCCGTCGGATGCCCGTAATCGTTGTCAGCGCCGACGCCGATTAGAGCAACAGGCGCTCGGATACGGCGATACAGTTCCGGATCTTGGTCTCTCGAGCCGTGATGGCTCACCTTGACGACGTCGACCGGCACGAGACCTCCGGTGAGCCGCAGACTTGTTTGTTCCGCGCCAGGGAGGTCCCCTAGGTCCAACCCGGTCACGCACGTCGCGTCGCACTCGGCGCCCCGTTCGAACAGAACGGTGACGCTCGACGGGTTTCCCGGCTCCCTCGGATTATCGTCGCTCGGCCACAGCACACGCCAATCCAGTCGCCCGAGCCTCCCCGTTAGTCCACGCTCCGCGAACACGATTTGTGCGCCACCCGATTGCAGCTTTTCAATGATTGAAACATCCGCATCGCCGTCGGGCGGTCCGTGAATGACTGTCCCTACACGTCCAACGAGTGGGCCGAATCCCCCAACGTGATCAACATCGAAATGAGTGAGAATGAGAATGTCGATGTGGGTCACGCCAAGCGCCGAAAGGCATTCCCGGATTGGCGGTTCAGTTCGCCCGACGTCGATTAGCGCGATGCGACCAGCATCTCGTATCAGGACGGCATCGCCTTGGCCGACATCACACTGCGCCCATGACCAGTCGTGGGGCGCGCTCGCCCAAGCGACACGGCTTGCACCGAACGTTGTAGCGAGTCCGAGTGTTGCCGCCAACGCGGCGACCAGCCCGCCGAGAGCGCGCCAGCCCTTCACCATCATTGAAGCGATCCCAAGAGACACAAATGCCGCGAGCCCTACTCCCCATGCTCCTGGCGGCCAGGGAAGACGTGCGAAGGGAAGCGCAGCACCAGTTCGAGCAATGGCCGCAACGAGACTCGCCATTTCCGTTGCAATCGCCAGTAGTCCATCCGATAGGAACGGAATCGGGGACAACACGATGGACAACAATCCACACACCGTCGCTATCGGGATCACGGGTTCGGCGAGAATGTTGGCCGCGATTCCATAGACCGGAATGTAGGGCGACAACGCAAGAATGATGGGCTGGCAAGCGACAGCCGCGCTCAAGGGAATCGCCACGGCAACGGCGATGGGCATCGGTATCCACTTGCTCGCGATCTCGGTCAGCGGGCGCGCGAGAACCAACAGCCCCAGCGTCGCTGAGACAGACAAGGCGAAGCCGATTGAATGCGACAGCGTAGGGTCGAACATCAGCGCGACGAGAATTGCGGCGCACAAGGCAGTGACTCCCGCAACGGGTCGGCCCCACAGGAGCGCGGCGAGCCCAATCGCGGCCATAATCGACGAGCGAATGACGCTCGGCTCCGGCCCGACCACAACGACAAAACACGCGAGAGCGACTCCGCTCGATGCGACCCGGCCCCACAAGGGGGCGCGGCAGAGTGCGGCAATTCCGAACGCGAGTCCGACGACGATCGCGCAGTTCGAGCCGCTAACCGCCATGAGGTGCGTTAATGAAGTGACCTGCATCGCGTCGGACAGTGATTCGGGAATGGCCTCGGTGTTTCCCAGAACCAAACCGGGGACGAGGGCTCCGGCGTCACCCGGCCATCGTGCTGCGCGAACTCGAAAATCCTCATGAAGGGCCGCGACCCAGGGAAATAGTTGGTCAACGTCCCGCCGATAGCCCTCCGCCTCGGTTAACCACCATGCGAGCACCCACGCTGCTATTGCCGGGAATGCGAGAACCGGAATGCGGTTGATCACAGCGTGATTTTGTCGCGCATTCCCGCCAGAGTGAGATCGCCAATTCCCGGAACCTCCAACAGTGATTCAATCCCCGCGAAGGGTCCGTGTGCGTCACGGTAGGCGACGATTCGTTCCGCCAAGGTCACCCCGATCCTGGGAAGCGTATCGAAATCCGCTACCGAAGCCGTGTTGATGTTCACCTTGTCCGAGAGGGATGGTGACACGCTGTGTGAACGTGCGTCACCCGCCGCGCCAACGATGATTTGCTCACCGTCCTGAACGATTCGCGCGAGGTTCAGCGATGCTGGGTCGGCGTTTCTCGACAGACCACCCGCCAGCGCGACCGCGTCCATGACTCTCGAGTCAACGGGTATTTCGTACACGCCCGGTTTGGCGACCGCTCCAACGACTTGGACGAAGAGGGTGTTGGACGATTGGGAATTGATTTGCGTATCGGCGCCGGGTTGAATCGCAACGTCGCCCGAACCGCTTGTCGCGTTCGACCACAGTGCACCAATCACGGCCACGGCGGCAACACCGGCACCGGCGGAAATCAGCAACGTCCGGCGTGACGTCGCGTTTTCGGGAACCGCCTTGACGAACCATTCGACCATGGAGTCACGTTAATCGTGACGCGAGAAATGCGGGTACTCTGCGTGACGCGTGTGGAAAACCTAGTCTGCGACGACGATGTTGACGAGTTTGGGTGTCCGAACGATTGTCGTGCGAACCGTCTTGCCCGCCAGAGATCCTGCGACCGCCGTCAGCGCCCGCTCGGACAATTCCGTCTCGGAAATGTCGGGCGAAACATCGAGCCGTTCCTTGACCTTGCCATTGATTTGCACGACAGCGACAACCGTGTCCTCGACCAGAAGGCGTGCATCCGCAACGGGGAATTGCTGAAGTCCAACGAATGGTTCGTGGCCAAGTAATGACCACATGTCCTCTGCGGCGTGCGGAGCGAACATCGACAACCCCAGTGACACAACCTCGGCCGCTTCACGCACGGCGGGGTCAGCAGGGCCGACTCCAGAGTCGATTTCCTTACGAACATGATTGACGAGGTCCATGAGCCGCGCAACAACAACGTTGAATTTGTAACTCTCGACCAATCCCCCGACATCCGCGAGGAACTTGTGCGTGAATCGACGAAGGCCCGCAGCGCCGGTCGATGCATCGACTCCGACGTCACTTGTGACGTCGTGAGCCATGCGCCAAGCACGAGCGAGGAACTTGTGAGAACCCGTGACAGAAACGTCAGCCCAATCAATGTCGTCCTCGGGCGGGCCGGCAAATGCCATCGTGACACGCACCGCATCCACTCCGAAATTGTCGAGTTCTTCACCAAAGAACACAATGTTGCCCTTCGACTTGGACATTTTGGCGCCATCGAGGATGACCATGCCTTGGTTCAACAGCGCGGTGAAGGGCTCGTCGAAATCGAGATAACCCAGATCGAACAAAACCTTGGTGATAAAGCGCGCGTACAACAGGTGCAAGATCGCGTGCTCGACCCCACCGACATATTGATCGACGGGTGCCCACTTTTTCACCGCGTCGACGTCAAACGCCTTGGTGTCGTCTCGAGGCGACAGGAATCGCAAGAAGTACCACGACGAATCGACGAAGGTGTCCATCGTGTCGGCGTCACGACGGGCAGGACTGCCGTCGCGTGGGTCGGGAACGTTTACCCAGTCCTCGGCGGCACCGAGCGGCGACGAACCCTTCGGACGCAGATCCAAGCCTTCGGTTGGCGGCAAGATAACGGGAAGTTGGTCTGCGGGAACGGGAATTTCTTCACCGTCAGCACCGTGAATGATTGGAATCGGTGTGCCCCAGAAGCGCTGTCGAGAAATCAGCCAGTCGCGCAGGCGGTATGTGGTTGCGCCTTTTCCTGTTCCATCTTTCTCAAGAACGTCGACCATGGCCGCTATCGCCTCGGCCTTGTGCAGGCCGTTGAGCGGACCCGAGTTAATGTGTGGACCGTCGCCCGTCGTTGCGAGGAGAGTCACCGAAGGGTCATTCGGTTCATCGGACGGAACATCCACAACGACTCGAACTGGAAGGTCGTATTTGAGAGCGAAATCAAGGTCACGCTGGTCATGTGCCGGAACAGCCATGATTGCTCCCGACCCGTAATCTGCGAGCACGTAATCCGCCGACCAAATCGGCACGCGCTCACCGTTTACCGGGTTGATCGCGAATCGACCGAGGAACACCCCGGTCTTGTCGCGAGTCGCATCCTGTCGTTCGATTTCGGTCTTCTTTTGGACTTCTTCGAGATAGGCCACGAAGGCCATTCGAACGGCGGGGTCCGCGTCGGCAACGAGTTCGCTCGCGAGATCGGAATCGGGTGCAACAACCATAAAGGTCGCTCCATACAGCGTGTCGGGACGGGTCGTGAAGACCGGAACCATTCGATCGCTACCGTCAACCGCAAACACAACTTCAGCACCACGGGATCGTCCAATCCAGTTGCGCTGCATGGTGAGGACCTTCGCGGGCCACGCACCTTCGAGTCGGTCGAGGTCACCGAGAAGTCGATCGGCGTAATCCGTTATTCGGAAGTACCACTGGGTGAGCTTCTTCTTGACGACCGTTGCGCCGCTACGTTCGCTCGTGCCATCCGGTAAGACTTGTTCGTTCGCGAGGACGGTCTGGTCTACCGGGTCCCAGTTGACCCAGGAATCTTTGCGATACGCCAGACCTTTTTTGTACAGTTCGAGGAACAGCCACTGGTTCCACTTGTAATACTCGGGGTCAGACGTGTGCAACACCCGCGACCAATCGAACGAGGCCGCGTACCGTTTCATCGAAGCGCGTTGTTGAGCGATGTTCTCGTAAGTCCACTCGCGCGGATTCACGCCCCGCTTGATGGCCGCGTTTTCGGCGGGAAGGCCAAACGAATCCCACCCGATGGGGTGCAGAACCTGATAACCACGAAGGCGCCAATATCGCGCGAGAACATCGCCGAGAGCGTAGACCTCGGCGTGACCCATATGCAGGTCGCCGGACGGATACGGGAACATATCCAAGATGTACTTATGCGGGCGAGGGTCGTCTCCGTCAGGAACATCGAAGGGTCGTTCGGATTCCCACACGGGAGCCCACTTCGCTTCCATCCGGCGGAAATCGTATTCGTTCTCGTCCACGGAACCCTTTCACAACGCGCACCTGCGCGTTCCCAATTCTATTCCGTGTACAGGTAGGGGTTCGGCGAGGCACCGAGCACTCCAAGCATCGCGGCGGCCTTAACGCCGACCTCGGCGATTTCCTGGTCAACGACCGATCCCGACGTGATTCCTCCACCAACTCCGATATGAGCGCCACTGCCGTCGATAACAATTGACCGAATTGTCATGGCGAGAGTTAGGTTTCCCGCGCCGGCATAGCCGAAAGCGCCCGCGTACATTCCGCGTTCGGCAGATTCCAATCTTTCCAAAATCTGAACGGCGCTGCGTTTTGGCGCACCGGTCATCGACCCGGCGGGAAAAAGAACGCGAGCCGCATCCGCGGCCGAGCATTCGGGCAACAATTCCCCGGTGACGGTGCTGACCAATTGGTGAACAGTCGAATAGGTTTCGACGCGATGAAGCGAACTCACCGTGACAGTCCCTGGCACACACACTTGCGACAGGTCGTTTCGGCATAAGTCGACAATCATGAGGTTCTCGGCGCGTTCCTTCTCTGACGTCTCGAGTTCGCGTTTCACCAGGTAGTCCTCTGCCGGATCCATGCTGCGCGGGCGGGTGCCCTTGATGGGGCTCGTCGTCGCGTGTCGACCGCGAACAGTGAAGAATGTTTCGGGCGACGCGCTGAGGAGGCTGACTCCTCCAATTGACAGGTACGCCGCGTTCCGAGTGGGCGCGACCGTTCGAAGCGCACAATACGTTTCGACCACATCCACTTCGCCGTGCACGTCAATTCCGGTCGTGAGACACAACTGATAGGCGTCACCGTTTCGGATGTGCGTGAGGCACTCATCGATGTATCCCGCATAGGTCGCCGGGTCATCGCGCCATATCGCTGTGCGGGTTGGGGAATGCCGTGGCGCTGTAGCGACCTGACCACCCAGTGCCTCGATGGCGGAAACGAGGTCATCGAACTCGGCGTCGCGCTGCAACCCGATCACCGATACTTCGTCATCGCGATGGTCGACCTCGACCGCGAGTCGAACGGACAGCATTGTCGAGCGCGTCTGCGGCTCGATGCCGACCTCGACACCGAGCGACTCTGCACGGGCCCCATAACCGATCCAACCAACGCGCGACAACGGAAACTCGTCAGCGCTGTCGAAACCAGAGAACGAGTCGATGGTCTCGACGGGTGTGCCGACACCGAGATACGACACGGTTTCCCCGAGCGAATCATCGAGCCAGAAACCACCGTCGCGATGAGCGATGAGCATCCGAAAGATGATGACCGGGTCAACTCGTGCGGCAATAACGTGCCGAACGTAGCCCTCTGTCATAGCCTTTACTCTATGGTCGAGGCACGGGTTTTCCGGTGGGCGGGTGGTTCCGTCGTCGAAGAGGAGTGGTGCGATCCTCACGCAGGCTCGGTCCGGGTTGCCGATTCGTGGCTCGTGGTCGACGGATCCGCCGTGAACGTGGCGATGCACGTCGCACGATTCACGACGTCGCTTGCCGCGGTCGACCCCTCCCTGGACGCTCGAGAATTCGCGGCCGACGCCGTCTCCATGATCCCTGCCGAGGGACGATGGTTCCCGCGCCTCGAGGCGATCGATTACGGCGACGGCGCAATGTTGCGATTCCACCTTCGTGAAGCGCCTGATGCGCTCACCGATGTCACCCTCGCGACCGCCCCCCGAGACCCACGAACGCAACCGAGCGTGAAAGGGCCCGATCTCGCCGGACTCGGGGCACTGCGACGAGACCTCGATATCGGCGAGGCTGTCATCCTCGACGACGGTTTTATTGCGGAAGGGGCATGGTCATCGATTGTGTGGTGGGCGGATGACACACTGCACGTTGTGGATTCCGCGATTCCTCGTCTTCCCAGTGTGACCGAACGAACCATCCGCGACCACGCGGCGTCCATTGGCTCGACGGTCGTACCGGCCCGAGTGGGGCCGGAGGATCTCGACGGAGCGGAAGTGTGGACTCTGTCGGCCCTGCACGGAATCCGTGTCGCGACGGAGTGGCGTGACGGCCCCGCCCTGCAGATCGAACCGGGTCGAGTCGATTATTGGCGTCAGGAATATCTCAATCGACGGGAAGCTCTGGACCCGGGCGAGGTACGCTCGCAGTCATGAACGCTTTTCTCGATTGGTTTCTCAGCGGGGTCGGTTCCATCGACCCAATCCTTCGGGTTGGACTCGCTGGTCTCGCCATCGTGCTCGAAACGAGTGTCCTTGTCGGTCTCGTGATTCCTGGCGACACCGTCGTTCTCGTCGCCGCAACGGGCGCATCGTCCACTGAGGAATACATCGCGTTGATTGTTGTCATCATTATCGGCGCACTGATTGGGGAAAGCATTGGCTTTGCGCTCGGACATTCATTCGGCCCGGCCATTCAACACTCAAAGGTTGGCAAATGGATCGGTCACAAGAATTGGAAAGCCGCCGAACGCTTTCTCGAGCACCGCGGTGGTTGGGCGATTTTCATCTCGCGGTTCTTGCCCGTTCTTCACAGCATTGTTCCGTTGACCGCCGGAATCACGGGCATGGACTATCGCCGATTTATTGCGTGGACCGCGCCGGCGTGCACAGTGTGGGCAGTCGCCTACGTGACGGTTGGGCGCACTGCCGCCCTCACGTATGAACAGCTGAATCAGAGCCTGCACTTCGCGGGCTTCATCTTTGCGGGAATCATTGTTCTCTTCATCGCCGTTATGGCGTTGGTGAAGAAATCATTGCATCGCTACACCCGGCACCCTGACGACTAAGTCGCGAGGCTGGACAGCGACATCACCGATGCGCGTGCCGTATCGACGAACACCGCGTCACCACGGTCGTCGTTGAAGAAGGCGCGGGCAAGATAGGCGTCAACCGCAACGAGTGATTTTTCAATTTCGAGAACAGTCGCGGCGTCGTTCGCGAACCCAAAGCGACCGCTCAGTTGTTCCGTCATCGTGCGGGCCGCAGTAGTGAGGCGTGATTCACGATTGCGCGGTCGGATGTCGAGGACATCTCCGAGGCGCAGCGACCGAAACCCGGGCTCGGTGCGGAACATGTCAAGGTACATTTCGAACATCACATTTATCGCATCTTTGGGAGCCGAACCATTGATCTGATCGAGCGCGTCGCGGAAACGACGATCCGCGCGCTCGAGGTTTCGAATCGCCAGTGCTTCCAAAACCTTCACGCGGTCTTCGAAATATCGGTACACCGTCCCAATCGACGCGCCAGCCGCTTCTGCGACATTCGCCGTGGTCAATTCTTCGTAGCCCTTGTCGTGAACAACCTTGGCAGCCGCGTCCAACAGGGCGGTGACGCGCGCGTTGCTGCGAGCCTGAACAGGGGTGTTGATAAGAAGCCCGGATTTGAATAATTCTTCGCTCGCCGGGACGTGTTGGATTGGCAATTTACTTTTCCTTGTTAGTGGGTGGCCAGGTGAAATCTTCGAAGAATAAAACCTTTAGGTATAAAGGTATCTGGGTAGTCTAAGAATGCGCCCTACAAAACAACAACTACCTGAAAAACTGTCGAATAAATCCGAGACGATAGGCTTGACGTTGATGCCATCAGATTCGACACCCCCCGTCAAAATGCACGTTGCGGCGCGTATCGAAGACGCGTATACCGCCGTTCGAGCAAGGTCGGCGCGTGCATCGGGACAACTGCCGACGGTCGTCGCATTCCGCGGCTACGGCTCTGCATCGTCGGTTCGAATCCTCGCGAGAGTTCTGTACGTCAACCCCGACCCGCGCACCCACAAAGTTCGAAAGTACGTTCGTGGATGGAGGGCGTTCACGGGCGTCCCGGTTGCCCACACGAACGTGAGCGTCAAGATCGGCAACCACAAGTTCACGGTGACAAGCGACCGCGGCGGCGTGATCGACGCAAGTTTGTCGGTGAACCTCCCTGTCGGACTCCACACTGTGTTGATGCGCGTCAAGAAGGGTCATGGCTGGGCCTCCAGCGACGTGACCGTCGTCAACGACTCGACCACCGTTGGGGTTGTGTGTGACATTGATGACACCGTGATGGTCACCGCGCTTCCCCGTCTTTTGTTGGCGGCGTGGAACACGTTCGTCCTTGACGAGCACGCTCGCCGGCCGGTGCCGGGAATGGCAGTCTTCCTCAACAAGTTGGGGGCCTATTACTCGGCCGCCCCCATCATGTATCTGTCCACCGGTCCGTGGAACGTCGCCCCGACACTCGAGCGTTTCCTATCACGTCACATGTACCCGCGCGGCCCACTCCTGTTGACCGACTGGGGTGCGACACCCGATCGAATCTTCCGCAGTGGCCGTGACCACAAAGTGAACAATCTTGATCGCCTGGTCGTCGAATTTCCGAACATCAAATGGATCCTGATTGGCGACGACGGTCAGCACGACGAGACCACCTACGGCAACTTCGCCCGCCGACACCCCGACCATGTGCTGGGCGTCGGAATTAGACGACTCTCTCGCCCCGAGGCCGTACTCGCAGGTGCCCCAATCGTTCACCCCGACCCCGTTCCCGGACTCCCCTGGGTCTATGGTCACGACGGCGCAGAACTCGCGGAAAACTTTTTCGACGCAGGGTTACTCGGCGGAACTCTTCGCCACCGCTAACTACGAGTCGAAGACGACGGTGCGTGTCCCATTGGGGAACACGCGGTCCTCTGCATGAAGCCGGACTGCACGAGCGAGCACACGACGCTCAACATCGCGTCCAATGCTCACGAGCTGGTCCGCGTGATGGTGATGCCCGACCCGGACGACGTCCTGTTCGATAATCGGACCGTCATCCAAATTATGAGTGACGTAGTGAGCTGTCGCGCCGATGAGTTTCACGCCCCGATCGTAGGCCTGGTGATATGGCTTTGCGCCCTTGAAACCGGGCAAGAACGAATGGTGAATGTTGATGATGCGCCCCTCAAAGCGCGAACAGAATGAGTCGCTGAGAACCTGCATGTATCGCGCGAGCACAACGAAGTCCGCGTCCAGATCACCGATCACACCAGCGAGGGTCCGTTCGGCGTCGGGTTTCGTTTCGGTGGTGACAGGGATGCAGAAAAAAGGGACCCCAAACTGCTCGGCGATGTCGCGCAGTGTGTCGTGATTGGAAACAACGCCGACAATATCGGCGCTCAATTCGCCCGCTTGCCACTGATAGAGAAGTTCGCGAAGACAGTGATCCGCCGTGGTCACCATGACGAGCGCGCGGCGACGAACCGCGATTCGACGGATAGACACGATCGGATTGAAGCCGCCCAAATTGGCGTCCAGCAAACTCGCGAGTCGGCCAATGTCCGATTCGGGGACCTGAATTTCCATCCGCAGCGAAAAGCTATTGGATGGCTCGTCCCAGAACTGAGCCGAATCGACGATGTTGCCGTCGACCTCGAACACGGAGTCGGCGACGGCCTTGACGATACCGCGCTGGTCGGTGCATCGAAGTGTTACGACAACGGTGGGGGTCATCCCGCCAGAATATCGCGAACGAGGGGGACAACTTTGCTGCCGAACAACTCGATCGAGGACATGAGCTTGGAATGCGGCATCGGACCGTTCGAATATTTCAGGTCAAATCGTTGCGCACCGACGGACGACACCGCGTGAGCAATTTTCGTGGCGACCGTCTCGGGTGACCCGGCGTAGATCGAACCGTGGGTGACTTCGCCCATGAAGTGTTCCTTCGTGATCGGCCCCCATCCTCGTTCGCGGCCGATACGACCGAACGACGCAACGTAATGCGGCCACAGTTCTTCGGCTGCTTGCTCGTCGGTTTCCGCGATGTGCCCAGGTGAGTGAATGGCGACGGGCAGCACGTCGCGACCGAATGACTGCAATTGGTCGCGGTACAGCTTCGAAAACGGTGCAAATCGCGCGGGATCGCCACCAATGATGGCGAGCGCAAGTGGGATTCCTAAACGAGCGGCGCGGACAACGGACTCTGGACTTCCGCCGACTCCGACACGCAACCCGATTCGGCCCTTTTCGGTTTTGGGGTAGACCTCTTGGTTCGTCAAGGAAGCCCGAACGGTTCCCGACCACGTCACGGGCTTTTCGTCGAGAAGTTGAACGAGCAGTTCGAGTTTCTCTTCGAACAACGCGTGATAGTCGTTGAGGTTGTAGCCGAACAGGGGGAACGATTCCGTGAAAGAGCCTCGACCCGCCGTTATTTCCGCGCGGCCGTTCGACAACGCGTCGATGGTGGCGAAACGCTGGTATACCCGAACCGGATCGTCGCTCGACAGGACGGTCACTCCCGTGCCCAGGATGATTGATGACGTACGCGTCGCAATTCCCGCGAGGACCGTGTCCGGCGCGCTCACTGCAAAATCGTCGCGGTGATGTTCGCCGATGTTGATGGCGTAAATCCCCAACGAATCCGCAAAGACAGCTTGTTCGACGAGGTTCCGCAATACCTGTCCCGCGGTTTCGGGGGTGCCGTCGTCCTTGTGCGTCATGTCGCCGAACGTATCGAGCCCGAATTTGATGTCGTCGATGTTTATCGTCATACCTGTTTCCAGTTGTGTCGGTGTGAACTTATTCCCTAGGGCTGCAGTCGGGTGACGTGCCATGCGTCGTCGATGCGCTCGTACGCGATGCGATCGTGCATACGGTTCGAACGGCCTTTCCAGAATTCCATCCGAGTGGGGACGATGCGATAGCCGCCCCAGTGTTCCGGTCGCGGCACGACATCGTCGTTGGCAAATCGCTGGTCAGTGTCTTCGTACTGCTGATCGAGCGCATCACGAGAAGCAATGGGACGAGATTGTTCGCTCGCCCAGGCCGCAAGTTGCGAACCGCGCGGACGCGAATCGAAGTAGTCATCCGATTCG
>WLFX01000089.1 GCA_009703545.1 Actinomycetota bacterium | reverse complement strand
ATCCACATCATCGACCTTCAACAGTCGCTCGCTCACATCGACTCGGCATACGAGTTCGTTCGCGAGACCGTCGCCCGTGGCGGCACCATCCTCTTTGTCGGAACCAAAAAGCAGGCACAGGAATCGATTGCAGCCGAAGCGGGTCGCGTCGGTCAGCCCTATGTCAACCAGCGTTGGCTCGGCGGACTCCTTACCAACTTCCAGACCGTCCTCGGCCGCCTCGAGCGAATGAAGGAACTGGAACAGGTCGACTTCGAGGACACAACCAAGGGTTTCACCAAGAAGGAACTCCTCATGAAGCGTCGCGAGCTCGAAAAGCTCCACAAGTCGCTCGGTGGAATCCGCAACCTCACCAAGACCCCTAGTGCGATCTGGGTCGTCGACGCGAAGCGCGAACACCTCGCGATGAGCGAAGCGGCCAAGCTCGGCATCCCCGTTGTCGCGATCCTCGACACCAACGCGGACCCGGATGAAATTCAGTTCCCGATACCCGGTAACGACGACGCGATTCGTTCCGTCGGTCTGCTCACCCGCGTGATTGCGGACGCCGTCGCCGAGGGTCTCGTTATCCGTCACGACAAGCCCGCTGCAGCCGGAAACGTGTCCGCCGTCGAGCCTCTCGCTGACTGGGAGCGCGAGCTTCTCGGTGAGGTCGCCGATGTCGCTGCCGAAGCCCCCGTTGCCGACGCGCCATCCACGGAAGCACCCGCCGTCGAGGCCGAGGTTGTCGCCGAAACGCCCGCCGACGAGGCTCCTGCCGCTGACGCTGACTCCACTGACAAGTAATTCACACAGAAAGTACAGACATGGCTGATTTTTCATTAGAAGACGTCAAGACTCTCCGTGAGCGCCTTGGGACCGGAATGGTCGACACCAAGAACGCCCTCGTCGAAGCCGGCGGAGACATGGACAAGGCTGTCGAGATTCTTCGACTCAAGGGCGCAAAGGGTAACGCTAAGCGCGCTGACCGCTCGACGAGCGAAGGCCTCGTTGCCGCCAAGGAAACCGCTGACGCGGTGTACATGATCGAACTCGCGTGCGAGACCGACTTCGTCGCAAAGAACGACAAGTTCATCGCGCTCGCGGATGTTGTCATCGACGCAGTCGCCGCCGCCGGAGCCGATTCGACGGAAGCAGCGCTCGCTGCACAGGTCGGAGGACAGTCGATTGCTGACCGTATCGCGGACGACGCCGCCATCATTGGCGAAAAGGTTGAACTTCGCCGCGTTGTCAAGATTGCCGGCTCGCAGTTCGCCGTTTATCTTCACCGCACCAGCAAGGACCTGCCCCCGCAGGTCGGCGTTGTCGTCGCCTACGAGGGCAAGGACGAAGAGACGGCTCGTGCGATTGCACAGCACATCTCGTTCGCTGACCCCCAGTACCTGACCAAGGACGAGGTCCCTGCGGACGCTGTTGAGGCCGAGCGCCGCATCGTCGAAGAGATCAGCCGCGGCGAAGGCAAGCCAGAGGCCGCTCTTCCCAAGATTGTTGAGGGTCGCCTCGGCGCTTTCTTCAAGCAGGTTGCTCTTCTCGAGCAGGACTACGCGCGTGACAACAAACTCACGATCACGCAGGTTCTCGCTCAGGCCGGACTCACCGTGTCGGGCTTCGCCCGGTTCAAGGTCGGCGCCTAACTCTCATTGTCGTCGGGAGGTTCGCGGAAACGCGAGCCTCCCTTCGCCATTTCCCCGAACCACTCGGTACGCTGGAGGTGAAAGAGAGGTTCCATGTCGACGCGCCGAGTCCTTCTGAAACTGTCCGGTGAAGCGTTTGGCGCTGGAACCCTGGGTGTCGACCCCGATATCGTCAGTGGCATCGCCCGCGAGATCGCCGAGGCCGCCAAGACCGTGCAGGTCGCGATTGTCGTCGGCGGGGGAAACTTTTTCCGCGGTGCAGAACTTAGCCAGCGCGGAATGGATCGTTCACGCGCCGACTACATGGGAATGCTCGGCACCGTCATGAACGCTCTTGCCCTCCAGGATTTCCTCGAACAAGCTGGTCAGCCGGTTCGGGTTCAGTCGGCGATCGAGATGACGCAGGTCGCCGAACCGTACATTCCGTTGCGCGCGATTCGCCACCTCGAAAAGGGACGCGTGGTCATTTTTGGCGCGGGTGCTGGCCTCCCGTATTTCTCGACGGACACCGTCGCCGCGCAGCGCGCCCTCGAAATCAAGGCGGTCGAGGTCCTCGTCGCCAAGAACGGCGTCGACGGCGTATACGACGCCGACCCGCGCACCAACAACGATGCGAAAAAGATCGAGACGATCACCTATTCGCAAGCGCTCGAGCAGGAACTCAAGGTCATCGATGCGACGGCGTTCGCACTCTGTCGCGATAACAACCTGCCAATGCGAATTTTTGGCATGGAGCCCGGTGGCAACATCGCCAAGGCAATCCGCGGCGAAGCCATTGGCACGGTGGTCAGCAATTAGTTCACTCGTCCTCCTGCTGATTGCGGGTGGCGCGGTAGCACACGCGGGGTGGAACCTTCTCCTCAAGAGAATCGGGTCGTCAACTCCGACGGTTCTGTGGTGGATCAACCTGGTTGGCGCGGTGCTCATCGCCCCGCTCGGAATCGCCACGCTGGCGGCGGCCAACTTCGAATGGAACTGGGTCTTACTCGCCGGCCTCTGCGGCGTGTTCGAGGTGGTCTACTTCCTTTTACTCCAACGCGGTTATCGCGACGGTGACGTATCGCTCGTCTACCCGCTCGCGCGGGGCACCGGCCCAACCCTCTCGGTCCTTGGTGCGATACTCCTCCTCGGCGAACGCCCCTCGCTCGTGGCTCTCATCGGTGTCGCGGTAATCATCGCGGGTATTGGGGTGATTTCGACGGCCGGGTCACGCACGGGAACGCGCGCCCCGCTCAGCTCCGTTCTCTACGGGCTCGGTGTCGGTGTCATGATCGCGTGTTTCACGGTGTGGGACGGCTGGGCGGTCGGAACGCTAGGGCTTCCGCCTATCGGGTACTTCTGGATGGCACTCGTCGTTCAGGCGATTCTGTTCACACCGTTTGCCATTCGAGGGCGCAACAGCGTCTCGACGTTTCGCGCGCATCCGGGCATCATTACCGCGATCGGGCTGCTCGGCCCGGCGTCGTACATGCTCGCGCTCACGGCCATTCAACTGAGTTCGGTATCGCTCGTCGCCCCTGCCCGCGAATCGAGCGTGATTCTTGTCGCACTCGGCGGAGCGATCTTTTTCGGCGAGAAACACGTTGTGCAGCGCGTAATTGGGTCACTCGTTGTTGTCACGGGAGTCGCCCTCCTCGCCGTCGGCTGAGGATTAGACTGGGCACAACACAGGAGGAAACCGTGATCGCCGAAACTATCGCCGAAGTGTCCGACAAGATGTCGAAGGCCGTTGACGTCATCAAAGAAGATTTCCAGACCGTTCGCACCGGTCGCGCGAACCCTGCGTTGTTCCAGAAAATCATGGTCGACTACTACGGGACGCCCACTCCTCTCGCCCAGCTCGCGAGCCTTCAGAACCCTGAGGCGCGCTCGCTCGTCATTACGCCTTATGACAAGGCTGCACTGAAAGAAATCGAGCGGGCCATCGTGAACTTCCCCAACCTTGGCGCAACCCCGACGAATGACGGAAACCTCATTCGTGTGACGATGCCCGAGATGACCGAGGAACGTCGCAAGGAATACGTCAAGATTGTCAAGGCGAAAGCCGAGGACGGTCGCGTTGCGGTGCGGAACATCCGTCGCAAGGGGATCACCGACATCGAAGCGATGAAGGCCGACGTGGGCGAGGACGACGTCGCGCGCGGTGAGAAGGAAATCGAAGCCCTCACCAAGCAACACATTGACGCAATCGACGACGCCTTGAAAAAGAAGGAATCCGAACTTCTCGAGGTCTGATGTCCGATTTCGAACACGCCATCCGTGACGCGGGAGCCGTCATCGAAGCCCGAACGGGTAGAAATTTGGTTGCCGCACTCCTGATTGGTAGCGCTCTGGGCGCTGCCTTCGTTGTCAGTTTGATCATCGACAAACAGTTCTTCATGTTATTTATGGCTGTGTTTATCGGATTCGGAACCTGGGAATTAGCGACCATTTCGCGCACGGAAAAACGCCACGTTCCGCGAATTCCGATTCTTATCTCGGCCTTGGCGATGGTGCCCACGACCTACTATTACGGCGCGCTCGGGCAGTTATTGACTCTCGCCGCGGGAATCGGTTTCACCATCGTGTGGCACGCAATTCAACGGGGGTTGTCCAAGGAGACCGTTACCGACCGCGACATGATCATGTCAGCGTTCACTCTGGCGTACGTTCCCTTCCTCGTATCCTTCACACTCATCATGACTGCTCGTGACGGTGGCGAGTGGTGGACGCTCGGAACGATGATCATCATCGCGAGCATCGACACCGGCGCCTACGCAACGGGACTTCTGCTTGGACGACACCCCATGGCACCCAAAATAAGCCCCAAAAAGACCTGGGAGGGATTCGCTGGTTCAATCGTGTTTGCCCTCACCGCGGGATTCATCATCGCGACACAGATGATCCACATCGACTGGTGGTGGGGGATGTTGTTCGGGTTAATCTTGGTCGGAACCGCCACCACGGGTGACCTCATCGAATCGCTCATCAAACGCGAACTCGGTACGAAGGACGCATCCCAACTTTTGCCGGGACACGGCGGCTTTCTCGATCGACTCGACTCTGTATTGCCATCGATGTTTGTCGCGTCTGTTTTCGCCGCGCTGTTTTCCTAGGGCAGAATGGAAAGGTGACATTCTCACTAGTGAAAGCGCCCGCGAAGGGCTACGACGTTGCCGCAGTTGACGCGTTCATAGCTGGTGCTCAAGCCGGCGAATCCGTCGTGTCGAGCAACGTCATTCGCGGTGCGGCGTTCCCTATGGTCAAAGGGGGCTATTCAACAGT
>WLFX01000088.1 GCA_009703545.1 Actinomycetota bacterium | reverse complement strand
TTCGCACAAGTTCGTTCGCATTTCGAGGCAGCGCTTACACGAGCCGCAGGAAATTCCTGCACCCGATGCAACCAGATCACCAGTCACGAATCCTGACGCGGCATCAACGTTACCAACGATTTCACCAATGAACTCATGGCCCAGAATCATCGGACCGTGATGACCGCTCACCGGATGCCGGGTTTGGGTCGCAAAAATCTTGGGACCCGACTTGTATTCCGATGCATCGGTGCCGCACATTCCCGAACGCAACACCTTGATCAGCGCCTCGCCTGCCACCGGTGTTGGAACATCACGTTCTTCAATGCGGACATCACCCGCAGCGTGGTAAACGGCGGCTTTCATTTTTTCCATTGGTGGCGCTACGCTTTTTCGCCGCGACCAGCAACTGTGTTGAGGTGTGATTGAGAATCACGTTCGAGGGGAAGTGGCCCACCAACGGAGTAGTAACGCTGACCAGCAACCAGAAGGTCTTCGGCGGGGAACTTAGTGATTACTTGGCATCCTGTTGCCGTCACGACGACTTCCTCTTCGATTCGAGCGGCACCCCAGCCGTCAGCTGACGGCCAGTAGGTTTCGAGAGCGAAAACCATTCCTTCGTGAAGCACCTCAGGGTGATCGAAGGACACCAAGCGCGAGAAAATTGGCTTTTCCCAAATAGACAGGCCAACGCCGTGGCCGTACTGCAACGCAAAGGCGGCTTCCTCATTCGCAAAGCCAAACTCTTCGGCCTTGGGCCACACCGCGACGATGTCTGCTGTGGTGGCACCCGGGCGAACCAACGCAATGGCGCGGTCCATGTATTCGCGAGCCCGCTTATATGCGTCGTGCTGCGCGCTGCTCGCGGAACCAACCGCAAAGGTGCGGTAGTAGCAGGTGCGGTAACCCTGATAGCTGTGCAAAATGTCAAAGAACGCCGGGTCACCCGGGCGAATCAGGCGGTCTGAATACACGTGTGGGTGCGGCGAGCAGCGTTCGCCCGAAATCGCATTGACACCCTCGACGTACTCGGATCCAAGATCGTATAGAACTTTTGACACCAGGCCAACGGCCTCGTTCTCTCGGACACCGGGGCGGAGGAACTCGTACAACTTTTCGTACGCGGCATCCACCATCGACGCAGCCTGGGTGAGCAAACCGATTTCTTCGCCGGTCTTTATCGCACGTGCGTTCAAGAAGACCTGCTGGCCATCAACGACGGTGATTCCGGCTCGCTGAAGCGCAAACAAAATGGGAAGTTCAACGATGTCAATTCCCAGAGGTTCGTTGAGCAAGCCAAACTTTTCCAGTTCGCGCTTAATTTTTGCTGCGACCTCATCGGCAATTCCCGCGTCGGGGTTGAATGCGCCTCGAAGAGTTGAGATACCGGCGCGCGCACCTGATTCTGCGCGGGGCTTGACCGCGCCATGGTGAGGAGCATGCGGGTCTGCATCTGCTTCCGCTGTCGTGGTAGCGAGCCACGGGTTGTACAACTGGTGATGTTTTGCCGCAGAGCCAAAGTCCCACACGATGGGGTCGGATTTTCGAGTGACCAGAGCAAAACGAATTGCCTTGTCAATCGCCCAAGTGCCGATGTGGGTCGAAGACATGTATCGAATATTTGCGAAATCAAAGGCCAATAAGGCACCGACATCAGACTTTTCCAGTTCGACCTTCAATTTGACGAGACGATCAGCGCGAAGCTTGTCAAAATCGAGGCGCTGTTCCCAGTCAACCTGGTTGGTTCCGAATGTTGCCGTTGTCATGATGTGCCTTTCGTTGAGATCTAGGTTTTGACTAGACCAGGATCATTCCGCCGTCTATTGCCATTGTTTGTCCAGTTACATAATCTGAATCGCTACTGGCGAGGAACAACGCCGTTGGAACGATGTCCTCCGGTTGTGCCGCCCGGCCAACAAGAATCCCCGCTGCCATGGAGTCGAATCCCGAATCGCCTTCGCCAATCTCTTCAAGATCTTTGTCGAGAGTGGTCCACAACGGGGTTTGAACAACGCCCGGTGAGAAGGCATTCACGGTGATGTTGTGCTCGGCGAGTGCCCGCGCAGCGGCTTGAGTGATGGAAATGACGGCGGCCTTTGACGCACTGTACGGCGCAAAACTGGGAAAACCAGATCGACCAGCGATTGAAGCGGTATTCACCACTTTCCCACCGGTGCCTTGGCGAATGTATTGCTTTGCCGCTTCTTGAGTGCCAACAAACACCGCAAGGGCATTGACGCTCATGATGGCGTTGAAGTTTTCCTCGGTGACATCCAGAAACTTCATTGGCTTATTGAATCCGGCGTTGTTGAAGTAGCAGTCCAGCTTTCCGAATTCCTGCACCGCGCGTTCAATTCCTGCTGCGACCGATGCGCGCTGAGTTACATCAACATGTAGGGCAATTGCATTACCGCCAGATTGGGTGATGGAATCGGCCGCCTTCTGGGCGTCGTCAACATTCAAATCTGCGATAACGAGGTTGGCCCCTTCAGCGGCCAAGCCCGTCGAGATACCTAAGCCAATACCCGATGCGCCACCGGTAACAATCACGGTGCGACCAGCCATTCGCGATCCCATCATGTCCTCCTTGACATGTTGCCCCAGTCTGGAGCCTTACAGTGTGTTTAGTCTAGATGAACAAACTATGTCTCGACAACAAGCATCAATTCACGAAATTGTCTCGCTGAAGTGAAATTTTCTAAGAATAAGTCGTGCGAATACTGCTCTACAGCATGTCGACAGAATTTCGGGAGACGCAAAGTTTCCCAACTGCTATGTCTGACCACTGTGAACACAATGGCAAACGTGTTGACTGACACTTTACCCCGAAACGTGAAAATGATTACCCACAGAGCGACCTGGTCACGACCTTTCAACATTCTGACCCGTTTAATCCCTGGACTTTCTGGATGTTGGCATCCTGAATCTATGACCAATACACATACCTCACTTACTTCCGATATCTCTGAACGCGGAGCTGCCACCGCCGAATATGCCATCGCGACGGTCGCCGCCGCGGGGTTCGCCGGCTTACTCGCCGTCGTCCTCAAGAGCAATCCGGTGCAGAACCTTTTGACCGACCTCATCAGTGGTGCTCTGTCGATCGTCACGTGACGAGCGAGGGCTCGTTACGACCGAAATTGCCATCGCTATCCCCGCGCTGATCCTCGTCGTCGGGCTCGTCATCGGTGCGATTCGATGGTCGATGGATGCAATTTCGGCAACGTCGGTCGCCGCCGAGACCGCGCGGAAAATCGTTCGCGGCGAACCAGAACAACCGAGCGTGGCGGTATCGGAACAGAGCGTGCCGTCAGCTGACTGGTCGGTTCGTCTCGAA
The DNA here is from genome assembly GCA_009703545.1 of Actinomycetota bacterium. GTDB lineage: Bacteria > Actinomycetota > Actinomycetes > Actinomycetales > Microbacteriaceae > MWH-TA3. Next base: position 1,595 of record WLFX01000088.1, on the reverse strand, counting down.
CCTCTGGAAGTCTGTGTTGACGCCCGGCTTCCGCCGCCACTCCCCCTGATGGGTCACGTCACGGTGACGCAGTGCGCACCGCGCTAGATCGTGGCTCGGGCAGCGTGACATCGCTCGTGATGTTCGGCGCTGTTGTGCTACTGGGGTTGGGTGGATTAGGGGGTGCAGCGGTAATTCTTCGGGTAACTGACTCGATTCGAACCGCGGAACTCACCGCATCAGCCGTTGCGACTCGGGCACTTGCCGGGGACCCGACCCCGTGCGAACCTGCGCTCCGCGCACAGGATTCCTGCGGGGTTACGGACGGCGTCGCGACGGTTCGGATTACGGTCGAGGGAGTCACTGCAACGGCTGTCGCGGGACCGGACCGTTAGCGATTATCGGTTGTCGTGAGCCGCTGCGCGATATAAATAGGCACAATCGCAATGAGGATCATGACGACGGCCACGACGGCGACGATGGGTGCTTGATTCGGGCGGAACATATTGTCGAGGATGAAAATCGGCAGGGTCTGAACACCGCTACCCGCGGTGAACGTCGTAACAATGATTTCGTCAAACGATAGAGCGAACGACAGCAGGCCTCCAGCAAATAGAGCCGAGCGGATTTGCGGGAATGTGACTAGTCGGAAAGTTGTCCAGATTCCTGCACCAAGGTCGCTGGACGCTTCTTCTAGAGAGGTTCCGACCCGACGTAGTCGAGCGAACACATTGTTGAATACCGTAACTACACAGAATGTCGCGTGGGCGACAATTATCGTGAACCACCCCAACTGCATATCGAGCATGGTGCGGAATGCGTTGTTAAGAGCGATACCCGTGACGATTCCGGGAAGTGCGATCGGAAGGACAACGAGAAGATTCACCGTCGACTTGCCGAAAAAGTTAAACCGGTGAAGCGCGAACGATAACGCCGTTCCGAGCAGCAAGGCAATCACCGTCGACACCGCGGCGACGATGAGTGACGTCGAAATAGCGGACAGCGCACCGGCGTTTGCGAACGCTTTCCCCCACCACTCTGTGGTGAAGCCGGGCGGTGGCCAGGACAACGTCCTGCTCGTCGAAAACGAGTTGAGAACAACCACGAGAATCGGGACATAAATAAAGGCGAGCGTCAGCGCTGTGGCAGCCCACAGTCCAATTTTGGCTGTCATCGAGAGTTTCATTCGTGTCTCACAGATTATTGAGTGCGCCCGTGCGACGGACGGCCCCGAGGTAAACGAAAATGATGGCGAGCGGAATGAGCGAAATCGCGGCGGCCAGCGGAAGGTTGTTTGCGACGCCGACGTTGGAGTAGACGAGCGTTCCCAACATCTGGGTTGCCCCACCAACAATTTTGACGGCGATGTAGTCACCGAGCGTCAGCGAAAAGCTGAAGATGCTTCCCGCGATGATCCCCGGCACGATGAGCGGCAAAACGATGTGCCGGAAGGTAGACCCCGTCTTTGCACCGAGGTCACTCGAGGCGTCGAGAAGCGAATCGGGTACGCGTTCGAGCGCCGTATAGATGGGCAGAATGACGAATGGGAGCCAGAGATACGCGAGGGTCATGACGGCCCCTTCGAATCCGTAACCGGGGGATGAACCTCCGAGTGG
>WLFX01000087.1 GCA_009703545.1 Actinomycetota bacterium | reverse complement strand
GCAAAGCCGTCCACACGGGTTCAAATCCCGTCGCCACCTCACACAATTGAAAACGCAATGGGCGATTGGCGCAGCGGTAGCGCGCTTCCCTGACACGGAAGAGGTCATCGGTTCGATCCCGGTATCGCCCACTCACACAAAACCGAGTACGGAGGGTTGTCGATGTCAGACTCGATGACGCTCACGGAAGCCCATACCGGCTTCGAACTTTTCAGCGAGAAATCAATCGTCGCGATGAGGGTCAACGGTGAACTTGTCGATTTGGCTCATCAGGCGCAGGTCGGTGACGTGGTCGAAGGAGTCGAGATCTCGTCTCCTGATGGACTCGATGTCCTTCGGCATTCGACCGCCCACGTGCTCGCACAGGCGGTACAGCGCATCAATCCCGAGGCGAAACTCGGAATCGGACCACCCGTCACCGATGGGTTTTATTACGACTTCGATGTAGCCACCGCGTTCACCCCGGAGGACCTGATAACGCTAGAGAAGGAGATGAACCGGATTGTCCAAGAAGGACAAAGGTTCATGAGACGCGTTGTGACCGACGACGAGGCTCGCACCGAGTTAGCGAATGAACCGTACAAACTCGAATTAATCGGATTGAAAGGCGGTTCAACCGGCGACGACAACGAGAGCGTTGAAGTCGGCGGCGCTGAACTGACAATTTACGACAACGTCGACCCCAAGACCGGCGAGACGAAATGGAAGGATCTTTGCCGGGGCCCTCACCTTCCCAACACGCGGATGATCGGGCAGGGATACAAACTCATGCGCGTTGCCGCGGCGTATTGGCGTGGCTCGGAGAAGAACCCTTCCCTGCAGCGGATTTACGGCACCGGATGGCCGTCAAAACAGGAATTGCGCGACTACACGGAGCGACTCGAAGAGGCGCACAAGCGCGACCATCGTCGTCTCGGCGCAGAGCTCGATCTGTTCTCGTTCCCCGAGGAAATCGGCTCGGGCCTTCCTGTGTTCCATCCGAAGGGTGGAGTTATCCGGCGCGCGATGGAGGACTATTCGCGCGCCCGCCACGAGGAGGGCGGGTACGAATTCGTTTATTCGCCCCACATCACGAAGCAGAATTTGTTTGAGACGTCGGGACACCTTGCCTGGTACAAGGACGGGATGTTTCCGCCAATGCATCTCGACGAGGTTCGCAACGAGGCAGGTGAAATCACGCGGGCGGGAGTCGATTACTACCTCAAGCCAATGAATTGCCCATTCCACATCTTGATTTATCGCTCGCAGGGACGTTCCTACCGTGATTTGCCGATGCGTCTGTTCGAATTCGGCGGCGTGTATCGCTATGAGAAATCAGGTGTCGTCCACGGGTTGACCCGTGTCCGCGGCATGACTCAAGACGATGCTCACATCTTCACGACCCCAGAGAAGATGCAGGAAGAACTCGTCAAGGTGCTCGATTTCGTTCTCACACTTCTTCGCGACTACGGTCTCAACGATTTCTATCTCGAATTGTCGACGCGGGACACCGGAAGTGACAAGTTCGTCGGTTCGGACGAAATGTGGAACACCGCGACGGCTACGCTCGAAAAGGTCGCAACCGATTCCGGTCTGACTCTTGTCCCCGATCCGGGCGGAGCCGCCTTCTACGGTCCTAAGATTTCTGTTCAAGCGCGGGACGCAATCGGGCGAACCTGGCAGATGTCGACCATCCAACTTGATTTCAACCTGCCGGAGCGCTTTGGGTTGGAATACACCTCATCCGACGGGTCGCGCCAGCAGCCCGTCATGATTCACCGCGCGCTTTTCGGCTCAGTTGAACGATTCTTCGGAGTTTTGTTGGAGCACTACGCGGGCGCATTCCCGGTGTGGCTCGCGCCGGTTCAGGTCGTCGCGGTGCCCGTCGCGGAAGAGTATTCGGATTATCTTGCCGATGTCGTTGCCCGCATGAAAACGGCCGGCATTCGTGCCGAACTTGACGCATCGGACGATCGAATGCAGAAAAAGATTCGTAACCACACGATGCAGAAGGTGCCGTACATCGTCATCGCGGGTGAGGAAGACCGTGCTCAGAACGCCGTAAGCTTCCGGTTCCGAAATGGCGAGCAGGAAAACGGCATCCCGGTTGACGTCGCCATCGAGAGAATCATGGGAATCATCGCCACTCGTTCAACGGACGTCTAACCATGGTCGTCGAATCGAGCGAGCTTTTCGCGGGCGATCCGGATGGAATGGAGCGACTGTGGACTCCGCACCGACTGGTTTACCTGAATAAAGACGACGACCGTTCTCGATGCCCGTTTTGCGTTGCTCCCGAACGAAGTGATGAAGACGGGCTCATCGTGCACCGCGGCGAACACGCCTACGTCATCATGAACCTATTCCCCTACAACTCCGGTCACCTCATGGTGTGCCCGAGTCGTCATGTCGCTACGTACGACATGGCGACACCTGAAGAAGTTGCCGAGATTGGGTCGTTGACACAAATCGCAATGCGAGTTCTTACGACAGCAACCGGATGTGTAGGTTTCAATCTCGGCATGAATCAGGGCGAGGTAGCGGGCGCAGGAATTCAGGAACACTTGCATCAACACATCGTTCCTCGTTGGCCCAATGATTCGAATTTTTTCCCCATCATCGCCAAAACCAAGGCAATGCCGAGGCTTCTCGGCGAGATGAGAGAATTGTTGGCGAAGCACTGGCCGTCCGAGACTTAGACTAAAGAAATGTCCATTCGGGCGTAATTCAAGGAGTGATAGGTATGGCGGATAAGACCGTCGGAACCCCCCTCGTTAAGAGCGGGCTTGCAGAAATGCTCAAGGGTGGCGTGATCATGGACGTCGTCACGGCCGATCAGGCGAAGATTGCGGAAGATGCCGGCGCCGTTGCCGTCATGGCGTTGGAGCGGGTGCCTGCCGACATTCGTTCCCAAGGGGGAGTCGCTCGCATGAGCGATCCCGACCTCATCGACCAGATCATCGCATCGGTCTCGATCCCCGTGATGGCTAAGGCCCGGATCGGGCACTTTGTCGAGGCCCAGGTTTTGCAGTCACTCGGCGTCGATTACATCGACGAATCCGAAGTTCTCTCTCCCGCCGACTACGTCAATCACATCGACAAGTGGCCGTTCACGGTGCCGTTCGTCTGTGGTGCAACTAACCTCGGTGAAGCGCTCCGTCGCATCACCGAAGGTGCCTCAATGATTCGATCCAAGGGCGAGGCCGGTACGGGCGATGTCTCCGAAGCGACGAAACACATTCGCACAATCAGGGGCGAAATCGCGGCACTGTCCGCAAAGTCCGAAGACGAACTGTACGTCGCGGCGAAGGAACTCCAAGCTCCGCTCGAACTCGTTCGTCAGGTCGCGCGCGACAAGAAGCTCCCCGTCGTGCTGTTCGTTGCGGGAGGTGTGGCTACCCCGGCCGATGCCGCGATGATGATGCAACTCGGTGCGGACGGCGTATTCGTTGGTTCGGGAATCTTCAAGTCGGGAAACCCGGTCGAGCGTGCGAAGGCAATCGTGAAAGCGACCACCGCGTTTACGGATGCCACGGTGATAGCCGATGTTTCGCGCGGACTTGGAGAAGCCATGGTTGGAATCAACGTGTCGGACCTTCCCGCACCCCACCGCCTCGCCGAGCGTGGCTGGTAGTCACCTGACGATCGGCGTACTCGCCCTTCAGGGTGATGTCCGCGAGCATGAATTAGTACTTGACGGCTTGGGCGTTTCGCATCGCCACGTTCGCATTCCCACTGATCTTGTCGGTATCGACGGGCTTATTATTCCTGGGGGCGAATCGAGCGTGATTGACAAATTGTCTCGAATTTTCGATGTTCGCGATCCGTTGATCTCGGCGATTGCCGGGGGACTTCCGGTACTTGGTACCTGTGCGGGTCTGATTTTGCTGGCGTCAACGGTAATCGGCGCAATCGACGGTCAACAAACATTCGGCGGTCTCGACATTGAGGTCGAAAGAAATGCGTTCGGGGGACAGGTCGAATCGTTCGAAACGTCAATCGACATGCCGGTTATCGCCGGTGGTCCGGTGATGGCCGCATTCATTCGTGCGCCACTCATCCGAGACGTTCGAGGATGCTCGGTTATTGCGACACTGCCGAACGGCGAGATCGTCGGCGTGCGCTCAGGAAACTGTGTCGGAATCGCATTCCACCCCGAACTCGTGGCCGAATCGCGTGTCCACGAGTGGTGGTTGGACGCCGTGGTCGCGGGCGCACAGCGGTAACATCATCACGAACGATAGTTAGGGAACAATTATGTCCGGACACTCCAAATGGGCGACAACAAAGCACAAAAAGGCTGTCATTGACGGCAAACGTGCGAAGGCCTTTGCCAAACTCATCAAGAACATCGAAGTTGCCGCCAAAATGGGTGGCGCAGACTTCGCTGGTAACCCCACGCTCGCTGACGCCGTGTACAAGGCCAAAAAGGCGAGTGTGCCTAACGACAACATCGATCGTGCGGTCAAGCGCGGTGCCGGGCTGTCTGGCGAGTCCATCGACTATATGACGATCATGTACGAGGGTTACGGACCTTCCGGCGTTGCCCTGCTCATTGAATGCCTCACGGACAATAAGAACCGAGCGGCAGCCGAGGTTCGAACGGCGATGGCCCGAAACGGTGGAACGATGGCTGACCCCGGTTCGGTCGCCTACAATTTCGCCCGTAAGGGCGTGATTTCGATCACCAAGGCCGACGGTGTCTCTGAGGACGATATTCTGCTCGCGGTGCTCGACGCGGGAGCTGAAGAAGTGGTCGACCAGGGCGGTGGATTCGAGGTCATCACCGACACCGCGAACCTCGTCGCAACCCGTGTTGCTCTGCAAGAAGCGGGTCTTGATTATGACTCGTCGGAAGCCGAGTTCGTGCCGTCGCTGACGGTCGACGTCGACGCTGTGACCGCGCGCAAAGTCTTTCAGTTGATTGACGCCCTCGAAGATCTCGACGACGTGCAAAACGTGTTCGCCAACTTCTCGATTCCGG
>WLFX01000086.1 GCA_009703545.1 Actinomycetota bacterium | reverse complement strand
GAATCGGCGAATGCCACCAATTGGCGAAGGAAACCAGTTTCGTTAATCTCGGTGTACGTCGTGTCTTGTCGTTCTTGCCCATCGTGACGTTGAACAATCAACCGGCTTCGTTCCTCTAATACATAGGGTTTTGCAAGGTGATACTCAACTCGTCCGTTCGAGCCGAGAACCTTGACCTCTTCGTTGTATTCCGGATATTCCGGGAGCCAGTTCCAACTGATGATGAATCGAACGTCGTTCGACGTTCCGATTGCGAGAAGTGAAGACGGTTCGGTCCCGTGGAGTTGGGGAAAAACGTCCGCCGTCCATTCCGTGGGGAGTTGCAGTCCTAACCCGCGCAAAAGGCTTGTTTCATGAATGACGGAGCCGTGAATGATGTTTCGAAAATACGCACCAAATTCCGGAGTCGCCCCGGGAAGTGCGAGGTTGGTTTGCTCGATCTCGTAGGTATTTGCCCGGTCAATCTCGGCACGGTCCGCGTCGTTTACGGGAGGTTTCATGCGAAGGTGCTGAATTTGGGGCGCGTCGGCAGGATGAGAAACCGTCACTCGTACCAATCGAATGTCCGTTAATTCCGCAATCGCGTTCGCCGCGCGCTGTGTCAACGGATCGTACATTTTCATATATCCGATTTGAAGTACTGTTCCACTATCGCGTTGAGCCTGTTCAATTCGGTCGACCTCGGCGAGATTCAGGGCCAACGGTTTTTCGGCCAAGACGTGCTTTCCCGCCATCAGTGCTGCGATGGTCAATTCTGTGTGGCTACCAGGTGTCGCAATGAGCACCGCGTCAATTTGGGGATCGCTGAAAACGTCGTTTGGGTTGGTGACACCTCGAACTCCGTATCGGGCCGCGACGTCGTTTGCTCGCGATGGTGACAGGTCGCATACGGTGTCGAGGATGAACCCGGCCCTCAACAGCGAAGGGATATGAATTGACTGCGCGATTATTCCAGCGCCCAAGATTGCGATGCGAATGGGGTTATCTCGCGTCATCATCGTCTCATTTCTGTGGTGGTGTTGACGGCGCGTAGCGCCGCGATTGCGTCGTCGATTGTTGCCGCATAAGGGTCGCCCCCGAGTGCAAAGGCTTCGGCTTGTTCGCGCAACGCCATCGTCAGCACGTCGTCGCCAGCGTTCCCGGCGATGATGTCGATTCGCTCGTGTTCGAGTTCGCCCATGACCTCGATTCCAACAAAATCATTGTCGGGATAAAACCGCCCGAGGGTGGCGAACCCCAATGTCTCTGTCGACAAACGCATCGTAAAAACGCCTGCATCCTGATCGACGACCGCGCTTTCCTGACTCATGAGTTCGTTCGCACTGATCGACAACACGTCGTTCCCACTAATCCAACGAATCATGTCGACTTCGTGCACCCCCATGTCGACGAGTATTCCGCCGGATGTGTTTCGAAACTCTGGCGCGGGTGGGCGGTGGTCCCATTGGCTCGCGTGAATCACGAGAAGGCGGCCGAATGTTCCCGCATCGATTCGAGCTTTTAGATTTCGCAGCGAGGGAACAAAGCGGCGCCAATATCCGATCTGGAGCCTTGATTGGGAATCCCCGACAATGCGCTGGATTTCCGATGCTTCGGAGACGGATAAACCGGCAGGCTTTTCGCACAAAATGGGTAATCCAGATGAGGCGAGGCGACGCACCGCGTCGACATGAAATGCGCTGGGAGTGGCAACGAGGAAACCGTCGACACCTCCCGCAGCGACGAGCGCATCCGTGGATTCATACGTCACCAATCCTTGAGCAGAGAGCGACGCTGCGACCTCAGCGCGAGGTTCCACTATCGCGGTAACCGCGACCTTTGTCGACGTCGAAATCGCGGCCAAATGGGTTTGTCCCATTCGACCGGCTCCGACCAGCCCGAGCCTAAACACCGGCCTAGACACCCAACGCGCGGAGGTATTCTCGATTGATTCGCTGGTCGTCGATGGCCTGGGCGAATCGTTCGACCGTGGTGGGGAAAATGTCTTGTTCAACGACGAGCCAGCCGTGAAAGTCGCTCGCGATGAGCATCCCGACGAAACCAGCGACGTCAAAGTCGCCTTCCCCGAGTCGCGGGAAAGCTTCGTTTGCCCAAATCGCGGAGGATGGTTGCGACATTCGGACGATGTCGTCAAACACACTCGTCGTGACGTCCTTAAGGTGAACATGATTGACTCGTGTCGTCCACTTGCGGAAAAAGTCCAGAGGGTCACCGCCGCCCAATAACTGGTGTCCTGTTTCAAGACACACGTCGATGTCGGTCAACTCCAATACCTTCTCTATCTCGGCAGTTGATTCAATAAATGATCCTGTTTCACAGTGCAGAGTTGGTTCGTAGCCTCTTTCACGGCAGCGCTCGAGCACGCGGTTCATGCCTATTGTGAACTTGTCCCACTGTTCGTTCGTCAATCCCGAATCGGGGTTGCGTGCTCCGGAACCGGGTGCAGAATGTCTCGCGTCACTTCCCGCGTCGGCGATTGTTGGCCGCGGGGCGGGGGAGTCGGTGAACGGGGCGACTGCATCAAAGGTGTCCAACATCGCGTCGAGCTCGGGCATCGACGACGTGACGCGATCGGGGTCATGAAATGTGAATTCGATGTAAGCGCCAGCGAGGCCCAGTCCACGCTCGGCTAAACGCCGTCCGAGCTCTGCGCCGGTTCCCAAATAGCCGACTGGCCCCAAATCGATCCCGTCGTAGCCTCCGGCAGCAACGGCATCGAGCAGTTCGAGGCCATCGGGGACGTTCGGGTCGATTCCGACTGTGACTTCAAACGCACCATAACTGACGGGCGCATTGGCAACATAGATGCCGTTTTCCTTGGACACTATTCCTTCTCACTTTTCCGGGAGGGTCGAGAACCGGGTTTGCGCTCGAGTTCGGTTGCCAATGTTGACATTTCGTCCGCACCGGCCATGAGTTTGGTCATTTTCTCGATGGTGAGTTCGCTCTTGTCGAAGTAACCGATACTTGCCCCCAGTTTGAGGAGCAGGAATTTATCGCCGACCGGATATGCGTGGTTGGGATTGTGGGTGATGAAGACGACTCCTAGCCCGCTATCCCGCGCCTTGGCGATGTATTTGAGGACGACGCTCGCCTGCTTGACACCAAGAGCCGACGTCGGTTCGTCCAAGATGATGGCCTTTGCGCCAAAATACACGGCCCTTGCTATTGCCACGGCTTGGCGCTCGCCTCCGGAAAGTGTCCCGATAGGCTGCTCCACATCTCGGAGCGAAATTCCCATTTCGGCCAGTTGTTGTTTGGCAATTGTGCGCATCGCCGTTGTGTCGAGGCGCTTGAAGATTCCGAAACCTTTTCGAAGTTCGGAACCGAGGAAAAAGTTTCGCCAGACCGGCATGAGTGGGACAACCGCCAGGTCCTGATACACAGTGGCGATCCCAGCATCGAGCGCATCGCGCGGGGAGGAGAGAATCGTCTCGACTCCGTTCACTTTCATGGTGCCTTCGCTCGGCGCGTGGACCCCCGACAGAATCTTGATGAGGGTGGATTTTCCCGCACCATTATCACCGAGGATGCACAACACTTCGCCCGCGATCACTTCTGCGGAAATGCCGCGGATTGCCAACACTGTCCCATAGGACTTCCCGACATTCGTAACGGAAAGAATCTCGGTCATGATCGATCCCCCGCGCGTCGACGAACATAAAGATTGACAAGAACCGCGAGCAACAACAGCACTCCAAGGAATAACTTCAACCAATTGTTATCCCACTGTGCAAAGACAATCCCTTGAAGCGTCATTCCATAAATGAGTGCACCAACGGCAGCGCCAATTGCGGAGCCGTACCCCCCTGTCAAAAGACAACCTCCGACGACGGCGCAAATCACGTAACTGAACTCTTGACCCAATCCGGTTGTCGCTTGGACGGTCGATACTCCGAAAAGTTGCAACATGCCGACGAGCCACCCAGCGGCAGACGTTGCCATGAAAAGTCCCATTCGCACTTTGACGACGGGAATACCTACCTGGCGAGCGCTCGTGAACGCGCCACCCACGCCAAAAATCCAGTTGCCCGTTCGTGTTCGGAGTAACACCCACGAAGCGACAACAGTGACGGCGAGCCACCAGACAATCGAAATCTTGATGTCCATACCGCCGAAATTGAGCGTCGAACCGAAAATTGCTTTGGCAGAGTCATATCCGGTGACGTCGGACATCCCTTGGATGGAAACGGTGCCGGTCAACAATTTTGTAATGGCAAGGTTCGCTCCTTGCAGAATGAACAACGCCGCGAGGGTAACGATGAACGATGGCACTCCTGTTTTCATCGAGATGTAGGCATTTGCGGCCCCGATAGATAACGCAAAAATGAGGGCGAGGATGATGGAGAGCCAAATATTGGTTCCATACTCTGTCGTCATGATGCCGACGATGAGTCCGGTTGTTCCGGTCATTGCACCGACCGACAGATCGAACTCACCGCCGATCATCAAGAGTGCGCCAGCGACCGCCAGCACGCCAAAAAGCGACGAGGAATACAACCACGTCGAGACACCGGCGGTGGACAAGAACGCCGTTGTGGTGCTCGAAAAATACGTGAATATGAGGAGCGCGGCAACAGCTGCGCCCACCTCCGGTCGTCGCAAGATTCGCGCGAACCGACCCGACATGATTTGTCGGTCATCTTTTTGGGTGCTGACGGTCGTCATGGTCTAGCGGGTTCCGTTCTTGGCGAACTCTGCCACCGAGGCGACGTTTTCTTTCGTCACGTAACCGGGGCCCGAATAAACGGGTTCTCCACCGCCAACTTCGTTTCCGTTGATCTTGTGGAGGTAGAGGAAGTTCACGGCAAGGTATCCCATGAGGTAAGGCTGCGCGTCAACAGCAAACAGAATCTTTCCAGATTCGATGAGCTTGGTGACATCTTCGGACAGGTCGAACGTCGCGAGCATTGCGCTGCTTCCCGCTTCGTCCAATGCAGCCGATGCCGAGACGGCCATCGGAGGGCCGAGTGTAACGACGGCGTCGATGG
>WLFX01000085.1 GCA_009703545.1 Actinomycetota bacterium | reverse complement strand
GCCCTGGTACGCCGAGAGCTCGACGCGCTTGGGGTCGATGAGAACCATGCGAACTTCGGCCGGCGTTGCCTTCATGAGCAGCGACGTAATCATCGAGTTGACGAACGACGACTTACCGGCTCCCGTCGCACCGGCCACGAGAAGGTGGGGCATCTTGGCGAGGTTCGCGATAACGAACTGACCCTCGACGTCCTTTCCGACGCCGATTGACATCGGGTGGCGGGCGGCGATGGCGGCGGGTGAACGCAAGACGTCACCGAGCGTGACGATATCGCGGTCGGTGTTGGGAATCTCGATGCCGATGGCGGACTTGCCGGGGATCGGGGTAAGGAACGTGACCTCGTTCGACGCGACCGCGTATTCGATATTGCGCGACAGCGCCGTGACTCGTTCGACCTTGACGCCCTGCGCGAGTTCGACCTCGTATCGCGTGACGGAGGGTCCGCGAGTGAAACCGGTGACCGTCGCATCGACACCGAATTGGGTGAGTACGTCGGTGATTGCCGCAATGGCCTTGTCGTTGACGGGCGACGAACCTTTCGGGGGTGCCCCCTTGACCAGGATTGTGTCTTTGGGTAGCGAATAGGGACGACCCGATCGAACAGGTGTCGCGCGCGGGTGATCGCCCGTCGCCACGTTGTCGAGCGGGGCTGTCGACTCGGTGACCGGAATCTTGGCGGTCGCGACGTCATCGGGGGTTGCCGCCACTGCGGGACCCGTCCCGTTGAATTGCCGAGCCGCTTCTTCGGCCGCGAACATGTCCTTGATGAGGTCGGTCGCCGACGCCTCCGATTCGACCGGAGTGTCGAACGGTTTCGGCTTGGCGTTTTTGCGAATCGTCCACCAGGGGCGTCCGTCGCCGAGGTCGCTGTGGCTCGTCACGCTCGACAGGTCGCCGGTCGGAACGGCACCCGTCTCGGGTGTCGCCGCGCGGGGTGCGTGAACAAAGAGATACTCGCCAAGGTCGCGGATGCGTTCGAGGACTCGAGTCGGCGACGTTTTGGTCACGATGAGCGCCGATACGAGAATCAAAATCGAGAACAGCGGAACGCTCACCCACGCGGTAGCCGCGGCGGTCAACCAGTTGGCGACGAGCCAGCCCATCGCCCCACCCGCCGCAGCGATTCCAGGGATTCCGCCGGATGGTTGCGGCATTCCCCCCGCGACGTGCGCGAGTGCGGAGCACGACAAGATGAACAAGCCGAGGCCAACCGCGATGCGACGGTTATCGGCATCAATCGTCGGGTGACGGAACAGCCACGTTGCAAAGAGGACGAGTACGACAGGAAGTCCGAAAGCGATTCGACCGAACAACCCACCGACCGTGAATTCTTCGACGAGACGCACCCACTCGACCGTGGGGACGAACCATTCGACCGTTGCGCCGACACCCGCCAAAACGAGGAGGAAAAACGGGAGCCCGTCTCGGCGTTCATCCTTTTCGACCTTGTCCGAGAGGAACAAGCGGAAGGTCGCGCCCGCAGCGTGCGCGAGGCCCATCCAGATGACGACAAAAAAGTTGGGCCCGGCGGGACGAACCGGGCGCGCGGTAGCCTGCGGAAGCCGACGAGTGGGTGCCGCTTTCCGCGCGTTACTAGGTTTCGAGCGCGACGGACCTGCCATGGTTTGAGGCTACCCGCGAGCACCCCAAAAACACGGGTGCGACACCCGTAACCCGCGATGGCGCGCGGAACTCGTCGTTAGCGTGAGGCGCGCGAACGGCGGCGGCCGAAAGCGACGGCGCCAATTCCAGCGGCAATGATGGCGACAGACGTGAGAGCGATGGCGGCGACTGGCACGTCATTACCCGTAAACGCGAGTGAGTTTGTTAATCCTGAACGCGATCCGGATCCAGAACCCGAACCAGAACCCGAGTCCGTGGCATTGTTGGCATCGGCCGCCGTGTAGCGAAAGATTACCGCACCCTCTGCGCCGGCCTCGTCGGCAGAGACACTATCCCCGACAGAGTCGTGAAAAACGTTTGCGCCGTCTCCAAACCCTTGCGCGTGGGCTGTGTTGAGATACACGCCACCTCCGTGCCCGAGTTCAGACACGAAGCCGTCGAAAGCGGAAGGCGCGGAGCCGTCGGAGTCGGGAATGATTCCGGGCTCACCGCCAATACACGCCCCACCATCTGGATCTGCACCGGGGGTTCCCGCACCGATATTTTCACCCCAATACCAACTGCTTCGGAATGAAGAGACGCAATAACCCCACACACCGAATCCGCCCGCTGCTCCACCGGAGGCCACATCAGGAGTTCCGCTATTCAGGGCTACCGACGTGTCATCACCATCGGTAGGGCTGGAACCGGTGTCACCACCGCCACCGACGATTACGGCAACCGTGTCGTCTGCGGCGCCACTTGTTAGATCTGTGTACTCCACTGAACCACCAGCACCGGCATAGCCCGTGTCAGGTGATTCGAACAGGGCGCCGCCACCGGCTCCGACGAGGACGCCATAGAGGCCCGCTATTCCCGCCGGAAGTGTCCAGGAAAAGGTCCCTGCCGAATCGAAAGTAAGTTCACAGATTCCCGAGTTGTTTTCCAGCGTTCCGCCGTCGGGCTCAAGACCACAGCCGTCAACATTGGCCGCATTGGCGGCTGTCACCGAACCAAAGAGGCTGGTCGAGACGAGCGCGGTAAATCCGCCAATTTTGAGTGCTAGAGAGTTTTTCACGAAGGGGACCTTTCTTGACTGGCTACGACAATTCGATTACTCAAATCAAGCCTAGCCACTTTTCCCAGCGGGTTCCGAGGAATATCAATCATTCGAAAAACGTGGCGAGGTGCGTTGTCACCGAGTTGGTCACGAAGGAACGCGACAAACCGGTCCACGTCGATGTCGTTCTCAGATACGAAAGCCAGCGCCAATTCACTCGTTCCGTCATCGGACCCGAGAGCGAAACAGGCGAGATCCGAGATTCCGCGATAGACACCGATGTGAGATTCCACCCACGCTGGGTTGATTTTCAACCCGGAGGCGTTGATGAGTTCGTCGGTTCGACCGGTGATCACCAGCGTTCCGTCAGCGTCGAGAAAACCCATGTCGCCAGGGTAAAACCAGCCGTCGCGAAAGGCCGTGGGGTGTGACGTCGGCGGCCAGTAACGAGTTGCCTGGTAATCCGACTGCAATCGCACAGCACCGGTCTCGCCCGATGGAACCGAATCATCGTTCTCGTCGACGATTTCAACTCGGGCCGTCGGCACTACCCGCCCGACTCGTTGTGAATCTGTCGGGTCATAGACAGCGCGTGTGATTGTCCCCGCTTCGGTCGAACCGTAGAGGTAGATGAGTTCCGCGGCGAATACCCTCGCGAACGTCGCAGCCAATTGAGCGCTCAACAAGCTGCCCGCGACCTCGACGGTCTTCACGCTCGAAACGTCCGCCTGCTTGGCACGGACGGCAGCAACAAGGTCCTTGAGTTTCGCGGGCGAGGTCTTGATCGACTGAACCATTGCGCGCTCAATGTGGGTTAAATCATCGGCGGCACTGCCCGGCAACAGATACGTTTCCCCCGCGAACAAACTCCAAAAGTAGGTCTGCATTCCCGAGACCGTGTCGAGACCGAGTTCCGACAAGAACGGCAAGTGGGGCATCCAGTTGACGCGGGCGGCTGCGGTTCGAATCTTCAAGTCACGAAGGGTGAACGGCACACCCTTGGGTGTTCCCGTGGTACCGCTCGAAAACACAAGGTGCACGAGCGACTCGTCATCGGAAAAATCGTGTGGTTCGATTCGTGGATTGATCCGAGCAGCACCCTCCAGCCACTGTGGAGTGACGTGGACCCCGCCCGGGACGCCCGCCGCGAATATCGCGTCATCGGAATACAGGGCGTCTATCGACGACGCGTACTCGTCGACGATGTTGCCGCGTGCGACGAACGACACCGCTCCCTCGTGCATCAGCGCCGCGAGGAATACCGTGTTGAGGAAAGGGTCCATTCGTAGCCCGACGACAGAACCCGGTCGAACACCGTCGGCCCGCAGCTTTGCCGCGATACGAACCACGGTGTCGACAAAGACCGAATTTGAGAACTCGCCTTTCGCACTTTGAATCGCGATTGCCTCGGGTGATGCTGCTGCCCGCTCGATGACGCCATGAATCGGATTGAGTCCCGTCACGTGATTACGCCTCGATAACGATGGGCACGATCATGGGGCGACGGCGGTGCTGGGTGTTGACCCATCGCCCGACGACTCGGCGAACGACTTGTTGGAACTGTCCAGCATCGTTAGTTCCCGAGGTCGCCGCCTCGGCGAGTGCCTTCACGATCTGCGGTTTCACGTCGTCAAAGACGGATTCGTCTTCGGCGAAGCCACGCGCGTGAATCTCGGGTCCGACGACGACGGCACCCGTTCGGGGGTCGATTGCGACGAAAATCGAGATAAAGCCCTCTTCCGCAAGGATGCGGCGGTCTTTGAGGTCGGCGTCCGTGATTTCGCCGACGCTCGAGCCGTCGACGTACACGAACCCGATGTCGTGTTGGCCGGCGATGTTCATTCGCCCGTCCTTTAGGTCGACGACCGTGCCGTTTTCGGGGATGAGCGTGTTCTGAACCGGAACGCCCGTCTCGATCGCGAGAGCGACGTTTGCGTGAAGGTGTCGCACCTCGCCGTGAATCGGGAACACGTTCTTCGGTTTGACGATGTTGTAGCAGTACAAGAGTTCCCCGGCGGCGGCGTGACCCGAGACGTGCACCTTGGCGGACCCCTTGTGAACGACGTTCGCACCGAGAGCGATGAGTCCGTTGATGACGCGATAGACCGCGTTTTCATTTCCGGGAATCAACGACGACGCGAGGATGACGGTGTCGCCGGTGCCAACCTCGATCTGGTGTTCCTGGTTCGCCATGCGCGACAAGACGGCCATCGGCTCGCCCTGCGAACCCGTCGACATGAAGACAACGCGGTCGTCGGGCATCTCGACAGCGTCCTTGAGGTCGACGACGGTTCCCGCAGGGATCGTCATGTATCCCAGTTCTGAGGCGATTCCCATGTTGCGCACCATCGAACGCCCGACGAACACGACGTGGCGTCCGTTCG
>WLFX01000084.1 GCA_009703545.1 Actinomycetota bacterium | reverse complement strand
CGATCGTCAGGGTGAGGGGAACTCCGACAGGGCGTGTCAATGCGGCGAGGGGGATGAACAGCGCGGCCAGCCACCAACGGCGCTCGGTCAAGCCAACCATGACAACGGCAAGAAACAACATACCCAGCGATTCCGCATAGCCAACCTGGTAAACCGGCGCGACGGGCGCAAAGGCAATCACCGCGAGCGCAGCCAGAGATGCCGAATCACCAATAATGCGACGGAAGAACCGGTCCGCAACGACAATGAACAAGGCGAACGCAACAGTTGATACGACGACCGAAACGATTGCGAATGGCGCGTCAGTCATGGCCATCAACCCTCTGACGATGAGCGGATAAACCGGCATGAACGCCCACGCATTCTCGCCCACCCGACCGTCATCGTCGATGGGCAACTCGGCTGGAAATCCCGTTTCCGCGATGATCCGATACCAGTGGGAATCCCATATTCGCGAAAACTCGAACAGGTCAGGATTTTCCGCTGTCCACGGATTTTCCGCTTGACCGTTCGCGAACCACAACAACATTCCGGTCGACACGAGCCTCGACGCAATGATGATGCCTGCGAGAGCGAGCCATCGCCGCGCTCTCCCAAGGGCGATAGGCCTCTCCACCTCTAGCGCGTGGGGAACGGGCGTGCCGCCGGGCCGGTATAAACCTGCTGCGGGCGACCGATTTTGGTCGCTTCATCCCGACGGGCTTCGCGCCAGTGTGCAATCCAACCGGGAAGGCGCCCGATGGCGAACAGCACAGTGAACATCCTCGTCGGGAAGCCCATGGCCTTGTAAATGACGCCGGTGTAGAAGTCAACGTTCGGGTACAACTGTCGTTCCTGGAAATACGGGTCTGCCAGTGCGATTTGCTCTAGTTCCTTGGCGATATCGAGAAGCGGGTCGGTCACGCCGAGTTGGTCAAGGATCTCGTCTGCGCTCTCTTTAACGAGGCGGGCGCGTGGGTCGTAATTTTTGTATACGCGGTGTCCGAACCCCATGAGTTTGATGTGTTCGTCTTTATTTTTGACTCGCTCCACAAATTTGGCAACGCCCTCGCCGGAGTCTTGAATCTTGCCGAGCATTGACAGAACTGCCTCATTCGCTCCACCGTGTAACGGGCCACTGAGTGCGCTGATGCCCGCCGAAATGGAGGAGAAGATTGTGGCGTCAGTCGACCCGACAAGGCGAACCGTCGAGGTCGAAGCGTTCTGTTCGTGATCCGCGTGAAGGATAAGCAAACGATCGAGGGCTTTCGCGAGCAGGGGATTGACGTCGTACGGTTCGGCCATGAGTCCAAAATTCAGACGCAAGAAATTGTCGACGAACGATTGCGAGTTATCGGGATACAAGAATGCTTGCCCAATTGACTTCTTGTGGGCGTATGCCGCGATAACGGGAAGTTTTCCAAGAAGACGGATGGTCGATAATTCAATTTGCTCTGCGTCATGCACATTGAGTGAATCGCCGTAATAGGTTCCGAGTGCACCAACCGCGCTGGACAGAACGCTCATCGGGTGGGCATTGTGCGGCAGAGCATCGAAGAACCGTTTGAGGTCTTCGTGCAAGAGCGTGTGGTGGCGAATCTGGTCGTCAAAAGACGCAAGCTCAGCCGGCGTCGGCAGTTCGCCATAGATAAGCAAGTAGGCAACTTCGATGAACGTCGAATTCTTGGCGACATCTTCGATGTCATAGCCGCGATAACGCAGGATTCCCTTGTCACCATCAATAAACGTGATGGCACTCTCGGTCGGGGCCGTGTTGACGAATCCGCGGTCAAAAGTGTTCAAACCCGTTTGCTTGTGCAGCAGTGCGATATCGATAGCGTTCGGACCATCGACGGACGGCACAATCGGGAACTCCGCTGAGCCACCCGGGTATTCCAAACGTGCGGTGGGTTTCTTCTCGTCGGTCACGGGCTCTCCTCGAGGATGTTCGTGCTGATGCCCAGCCTAGAACACGCCAGCGAATGCTGTGACCCGCTTCGGCACGCCACAGCGTTAGCCCTGAGGAGGCAATGCAACGATGATTTCGTGGTCACCTGGAATGGGACCACTCTTGGAGGCTCCGCCCGGACTCCCGATCTCTGTGAAGAATTCGACATTGGCCCGGTAATAGTCGCTCCATTTTTCGGGTAGGTCGTCCTCGTAATAGATCGCTTCAACCGGGCAAACTGGTTCGCAGGCACCACAGTCAACACACTCGTCGGGGTGGATGTACAACATGCGGTCGCCCTCATAAATACAGTCGACGGGACATTCGTCAATGCATGCGCGATCCTTCAGGTCAACACACGGAAGTGCGATTACATATGTCATGCGGTACCTCCCACCACTCCGTTCAATTCTATCGAGCGCCTTTGCTCGGAATGTGCGGCCATGCGCTGGCGAGTCCACACAGCAGCGATGCCCCGATCACCCACATGTTGCCCGCGTCGGTGGCGGCGATGAGGACGCTTCCACCGGTCGAGCGCTGAGCCAAAATGAGAATCGTCACGAGTAAACCGAGCGAACCCGCGATCGTGATGATTCGATCATCCGAGAGCAGGCGGAGCGACATGAGAAATGCGGCGACGACCACGAGTCCGGCGGTCAGAACCCAGGGGAAAGATTCACCGTGAACGACAGTCACAACAACGGCAATAATGGCTCCGCCCAGAAAAGTTTGTATGACGCGGGCAATGCGATTAGCCATCGAGGCGATACATCCAGCCGTGGGTGTCCTCGCGGCGCCCGTACTGGATGTCGGCCAGTTCCGCGCGAAGTGAGAGCGTCAGCTCGCCGGCGGCTGCGTCAGCGGAGCCAATTGTGAAATTGTTCGCCTTAATTTGGCCGATCGGGGTAATCATCGCGGCGGTACCGCACGCGAATGCCTCGACAATCTCTCCGCTTGCGGACCCTTCGCGCCACTCGTCAATTGTGATGGGCCGACGCGTCACAGTATGACCACGTTCTTCAGCAAGCGTTAGCGCCGAGTCTCGTGTGATGCCGGGAAGAATTGAATCCGACAACGGCGTAACGAGCGAGCCGTCTTTATAGACCAGAACGACGTTCATGCCGCCGAGTTCCTCGATGAAAGAATTCGTCGTCGAATCGAGGAAGAGGACCTGCTGGCATCCGTTCGCGTAAGCCTCGTTTTGGGCAACGAGCGACGCGGCATAGTTTCCGCCCGTTTTTGCGGAGCCCGTTCCGCCCTTACCTGCGCGCGAAAAGTTTTCGGACAACCAGATGTCGACCGGTGCTACACCACCTTTGAAATACGGTCCTGCGGGACCGGCGATGACATAGAACGCGATCTTCTTTGCTGGGCGAACGCCAAGGAACGCTTCCTTGCCGAACATGAATGGGCGCAGGTAAAGACTTGTTTCGGGTGCTGACGGAACCCAATCGCCGTCAACCGAGATGAGCGCTTTGAGGCTCTCCAGGAAGTATTCGACGGGAAGTTCGGGTAATGCCATGCGCGCTGCACTCGCCTGGAATCGTCGAGCATTGGCGTCGGGTCTAAACGTCCAAATACTTCCGTCTGCGTGGCGGTAAGCCTTGAGTCCTTCAAAGATTTCCTGGCCATAGTGCAAAACCGCGGCAGCCGGATCGAGTTCAATCGGACCATATGGTTGAATGCGCGGACGGTGCCACCCGCCCTTTTCACTCCAACAAATATCGACCATATGGTCGGTCATGAAGTCGCAAAAACCGGGGTTTGCGAGAATCGCGTCCCGCTCGGCCGCACCCTTGGCCTGAAGATTCAAATGGCGGTGAAATTCGAGCGACGTCATGGACACCACACTACCAATTCAGTGTGCAACGCTCTACGTCGAGAGGCGACTAGCGATAGCGTCACCGATGGCGGTCGTTGCACGAATCGCCTCGCCTCGCGCGGCGAGGTCGGCAAGGACGGCCGCGTGGATTTCGTGGGCCTGCTCAGGGAACCCATTGTGTTCGAGAAGAAGCGCGGCGGACAAGATTGCTGCGGTCGGATCGGCTTTCTGTTGACCCGCAATGTCCGGTGCGGACCCGTGAACCGGCTCAAACATGCTGGGGAACGTTTTGTCGGGATTGAGATTTCCGCTCGCGGCCAGACCGATGCCACCGCCGATCGCGCCGGCGAGGTCGGTAAGGATGTCCCCGAACAAATTGTCCGTCACGATGACGTCGAACCGCGACGGGTTGGTGACGAGGAAAATCGTGGCGGCGTCGACATGCAGGTAATCGACCGCGACGGAGGGGAATTCTGTGGCAACGGCGTCAACCGTGCGCTGCCAAAGCGATCCGGCAAACGTCAAGACGTTGGTTTTGTGGACGAGCGTGAGGCGCTTGTCTCGCTGCGCCGCGGTGGCGAACGCAAATCGAACGACGCGCTCGACACCGTGTGCGGTGTTGACCGACGATTCGGTTGCGATTTCGAACGGGGTTCCATGGCGGAGCACGCCACCGTTGCCGACGTAAGGGCCCTCGGTTCCCTCGCGCACGATCACGAAGTCCACGACACCGGGATTCGTCAGCGGGCTCGTGACTCCGGGGAACAAGGTGGTGGGTCGGTAGTTGACATAGTGGTCGAAGGCGAAGCGCAATTTCAGCAAAAGTCCACGCTCGATGATTCCGCCCGTTAATCGCGCATCGGTGGGGTCGCCGCCGATGGCACCGAACAGAATCGCTTCGTGTTTCGCAAGTGCATCGAGGGTTGCGTCGGTCAATATTTCGCCGGTCGATAAAAAGTGCTCGGCGCCCATCGTGTATTCGGTCGCGCGTACTTCGGCGGTCGCCCCGACCGCGGCTCGCAGCACCTTGAGCGCTTCGGCCGTGACCTCTGGTCCGATTCCGTCGCCGGGTATTACTGCTATATCGAGTACGCGTGACATGGTGTGTCCTTAAAGTTCTAGTACGTCGATGGCTTTCATGACCGAAGCATCTATCTCTGTGGCAACTTTAGCGAGTACCGTGTCGTCAACACGCGAATCAACGGTGAGGATGCTCAACGCGTTTCCGCCACGCTGCTGGCGAGCGATTTGCATGCCAGCGATGTTCACATTTGCGGCCCCAAACTCGCGACCGTAGACCGCCACAATTCCGGGGCGGTCCGTGTAGACCATGACGATGAGGTGCTGCGCCATAGGCACCTCAACATCGAACTCGTTGATGCTGACGATCTT
>WLFX01000083.1 GCA_009703545.1 Actinomycetota bacterium | reverse complement strand
GAGGGTTCGCGGTCGCCACGGTGTCCGCCCTGGCCGCGGCCATCGTTCCCGCGCTCTTTGTGAAGTCGCTACCCGATCTTCGCCATCTCACTGGACATTAGGTCACCATCTGCGCGGCCACGAATCCTTGGACAATTCTTGGAAGTCGTCGTTAGACAATGCATGTTTACGAGCGTATGGTGACGAACATGAAGAAAAATACTCTGTTGGCCGTCCTCGCGCTCTCTGCGATTGGTCTGGCTGGATGTTCCTTTACGGGCAGTGAAGTTCCCGTCTCTGATACCGCCGGTGCGCCCGCCGTCGGCGGAAACACAACGGACCTCGGCTCCGCCGCCGGAATTTCGTCTGTTCGTGACGAATCAATCATCACCACCGCCTACGCGTTTCTTACCGGAGATGACCCCGCGGCCGTCGCCGACGAGGTCGAAAAGCGAAGCAAAGCCGCGCAGGGCAAAATTGATGGCCGATCGGTCTACAGCGACAATGACGGAAAGATTACGTCGGTTTCTTTAACCGTTCGCATACCCGCCGCCGAAATCGATTCATTCCTCACCGGGCTCGACCAAATTGCGACGGTTCACAGCCTCAGCCAAAATTCAACTGACGTGACACTCACCGTCACCGACTACGAGGCACGCATCTCTGCCCTGGAATCCTCCATCGCTCGATTTACCGCCTTGGAAAAATCTGCAAAAACGACGCAGGATCTCATCGAGATCGAGTCGGCCCTCGCTGATCGCCAGGCCCAACTCGAGCAGTTGCAATCCGAAATGCGTTACTACAACGACCAAATCGCGCTCTCGACTATTCAGATTGACATCGGTCTCCCCGACAGTGCAACCGACCCCATCCCCGACAACTTCTGGGGTGGAATCGTGGCCGGTTGGTACGGACTGCTCGCATTCTTCGGCGGAACCCTCGTCGCAATTGGAATGGTCATCCCCTGGCTTCCCGTCGCGGCGGTAATCGCCTGGCTCGCACGGTGGCTCGTACGTCGCGCGGCCGTCCGTCGATCGGCGACAACCGTCTCGGCAAAAAAGCCTGCGAAGCGTTAGTCGTCCGCGAGCCAACGCAGAACGGCGTTGGTGTGCTCACCGAGAGTCGGTGGCGCGGTGTGGTGCGTCGGAGTAACTTCGGTTGCTCCGTCGAACCACCGCAAGGGGGGTCCGGGAATGTCGATGGGCCCCAGCGTTGAGTGGTCAACCGACACCACGAGACCTTGCGACTGCGTTTGATCCCAGGAATACACCTCGTCCGTCGACCGAACCTTGCCCGCGGGGACACCCGCGACAGTAAGTGCCTCGAGTATGTCCCCCGCTTTCCACGTCGACAGTGACCCGTTGACGGCCGCGATGAGGTCGTCAACGAAGGTGACTCGACCCGCATTGGTGTCAAATCGCGGGTCGGGATTAAGTGCGAGTACCCGGCACAGCGCCGCCCAGTGGCCTTCTGTTCCGACCGCGATCTGAACGTGAGAATCTTTGCAGTGGAACAATCCGTATGGCGCGAGTGACGGATGGTGATTTCCGCGGGCGACTCCCGTGACGCCAGCTACCGTCTGCGCTGTTCCTTGATAAACGTGGGCGCCGACGGTCGCGGCGAGTAGCGACGTGCGAATGATCTGCCCCTTGCCCGTCTTTTCGCGGTCAAAGAGCGCGGCGACGATTCCGAATGCGCCATTCATTCCAGCGAGCACATCAGCGATGGGGATTCCCACGCGTTGTGGGTCGTCGGGCCCCGAGCCCGTCACCGACATGAGTCCCGCCTCACCCTGCGCGATTTGGTCGTAGCCGGGCCGGTTCGCCTCTGGACCGTCATGTCCGAAGCCTGTGATCGACAACAGGATGGCCCGCGGGTTGAGCTCCTGAATACGCGCATCGTCGAAACCCAGACGGGCGAGAGTTCCCACTCGGAAATTTTCGATGAGAACATCTGCCCGTTCGATGAGCGCAGTGAGAGTCGACGTTCCTTCGTCCGTCTTCAGGTCGAGGACGACGGATTCCTTGTTTCGATTGATGGACAAAAAGTACGTCGATTCGCCGCCGACGAAGGGCGGGCCCCAGCGCCTCGAATCATCACCGTCGGGAGACTCGATTTTAATGACGCGTGCCCCGAGGTCACCCAACATTTGCGCGGCCTGTGGCCCCGCGACGGCACGAGACAAGTCGACGACGACAACGCCGGCGAGTGGTCCGCGCGAACTCACGTCAGTTCCCCTCAACCGCTTTGTTGGCCCGCCAGGCGCGGTATCCGGCAATGAGCGACAGTGAAATCACAACGCCGGCGATAACGTACGCGGCAGATTTCACACCGGGTATGAAATGGGCACCGTATCCGGCAAGAGTCAGACCGATTCCCCACAGGACTGCGCCGGTGGCGTTCGAGGTGAGGAAACGGTAATAGTCCATCCGCCCGATTCCGGCAATCCACGGGATAAAAACGCGTCCGTAGGGCACGAATCGTGCGACGACGACCGACCACCATCCGTATCGGGTGTACATCACCTCGACGCCCGCGATAATTTTGGCCATGCGTGGGCTGGTACGAGCGTCGAGGTACGGTCTGCCCACATTGCGACCCATGACAAATCCCAATTGATCCCCCATGAATGCTGCAATTCCCGTGCCTATCGCCAAGACGATGACGTCAACGCCCACAATTGTGGCGGCAAGTAATCCTGAGGCAAACAAGAGAGTGTCGCCGGTGATAAACGGGATGAATGCCCCGATGAAAAGCCCCGTCCCGGCGAAAACCAAACCCCACACCACGAGATAAAAAGCGACGACGCCAGCGGTCGCGATGGTGTCGTTAAACCAGGGCAGCAAGTCCTGAGAGGCCGCCATAATCATGGTTCTACCGTACCTCGTGCGTTCACCTGACATTTACCGAGAATGCGCCAATTCGACACTCAGTTGACCGACTCTAAAGGAGTGAAGATAGTCATCGTGACCGAGTCGTTCCTTCCTCAACTCAACGGAGTGACGAATTCCGTGATTCGCGTGGCACGGCACCAGCGGGATCTCGGTCACGACGTGTCTATCGTCGCTCCGACTCGGCCCGGCCCAGAGTTTGAGGGAATCCCCGTTCACGTCGTTCCCAGTATCCCTCTCGTCAAATTCGCGGTCGGAATTCCGAGCCTCGCGCTGACAAACCTTCTTGACAGGATTGGCCCAGACATCATGCACGTCGCGAGCCCCTTTGCGCTCGGTGCTCAAGCCATTGCCTACGCGCAACGGAACTCGATTGCGTCGGTTGCCGTGTACCAGACCGATATCGCCGGCTATCTGCACCGATACGGGATGGCCGTAGCCAAACCAATGGTTGATCGCTTCGTCGCGAACACCCACAACGCAGCCACCGTGACACTCGCACCAACACCGATCGCACACGATGCACTGGCGAACCTCGGTGTCACGAATCTCGCGGTGTGGGGGCGCGGTGTGGACCTTGATGGTTTCCACCCCAACAACCGTTTTGCCAACGACACGATCGCCTTCCGACAGAAGCATGCGCCGAACGGTGAGCAGATCATCGGGTACGTCGGACGACTAGCTGCGGAAAAACAAGTCGACCGTTTCCGCGAACTCGTGGGCATCCCCAACACCCGGATTGTTCTGATTGGCGACGGGCCTGAACGCGCACGACTCCAAACGATGTTCCCCGCCGGCTCGGTGATGTTTCTGGGCAGCCGCAACGGGCGCGAACTGCAGATCGCCTATGCGGCGATGGACGTGTTTGTTCACTTCGGTGTCGAAGAGACATTCGGTCAGACGATTCAAGAGGCGCAGGCCGCCGGTGTGCCGGTCGTTGCTCCTCGATCCGGAGGTCCCATCCACCTCATTGATTCGGAGGTGGACGGGATTCTGTTCGACGTCAACTCAACGGACAGCCCCCGCATCGCCGTGCAACACTTGATTGACGACGCAGGGCTCCGCTCTCGAATGGGCGAAGCAGGACGTCGTCGTGTACTCGGAAAGTCGTGGGAGGCGGTGAACGATGAACTCACTCACCACTATGACGTCGCTCGCGCTCGAGTCACGCGACCTGCCCTGGCTTGACGCCAACGCGATCATTGCCCAGTTCGGCCAATTTGCGCTCTACGCCGTCTCGTTCATCATCTTTATTGAGACCGCGTTCATCCTGACGTCGTTCCTGCCCGGCGACAGTCTGTTGTTCGTGCTGGGTATAACCCTGGCAGCCACCACCGATTTCCCGATTTGGGTAGCAATCCCGTTGGTAATCGCCAGTGCGTTCGCCGGGAGCCAAGTGGGTTACCTGACGGGACGCGCGGTAGGACCAGTCCTGTTCGAACGGAGTCACACATGGATCTTCAATCCGACGTTCGTCGACAAAGCCCACGGGTACTTCGACAAATTCGGTCCGCGCGCCATCATTCTCGCCCGATTTGTTCCCATTGTCCGCGCACTCGTGCCCATGCTGGCAGGAATCTCAAAGATGGACCGACGCACTTTCCTTGTGTACAACCTGATGGGTGCATTCATCTGGGTTACCGGACTCGTTGGGATCGGCTATCTCTTGGGTGAAGTTCCACTCGTCGCAGACCACCTTGACACCGCGATACTGGTGGTCATCATTCTGACCTCGCTGCCTTTTCCCCTCGAATTACTTCGAGAATGGATTATCCGCAAGCGTCAGCGCTAATTGTTGCCGAACAGGTCGCGAGTGTAGAGCTTGTCACCAACTCCCGACAATTCGGGGGTCGCGCGGTTTGCGACAATGACATCGGAACGCGAGACAAAGTCGTCGAAGTCGTTGACGAATTCGACATCCGCAAGAATTTCATCACCCAGGTTCGGTTCGAAGACAATCACATCGGTGCCTTTTTCACGAAGGCGCTCAATGATCCCGATGATGCTTGACTCGCGGAAGTTGTCACTGCCCGCCTTCATTATCAGGCGATACACGCCTACCGTCGTGGGTTTGCGCGTGAGGATGTCCGAGGCGATGAAGTCTTTACGTTGATCGTTCGCCTCAACGACGGCGCGAATGGTGCTTTGCGGGACGTCACGGTAATTGGCGAGTAGTTGTTTGGTGTCTTTCGGCAAGCAATAACCGCCGTAGCCGAACGACGGGTTGTTGTAACCGTCACCGATTCGCGGGTCGAGGCTGACACCACCAATCACCGCGCGAGCGTCCAGGCCGCGAACGACAGCAAACGTGTCGAGTTCATTGAAAAATGCGACCCGGAGCGCGAGATAGGTGTTGGCGAACAATTTAATTGCCTCCGCCTCCGTCGACTCAGTGAG
>WLFX01000082.1 GCA_009703545.1 Actinomycetota bacterium | reverse complement strand
TACGGTGACCCAACACGTGACGACATCATCATGGGTGCCCAGGTTGTCGAACTGATTCATCTAGCCACCCTCTATCACGACGACGTGATGGATGATGCGGATCTTCGCCGCGGAGTTCCGACAACTCATACGGTGTGGTCAAACTCGGTGGCGATTATCACGGGAGACCTTCTGCTCGCCCGAGCGAGTTCACTCGCGTCGACTCTCGGCGACGACATGGTTCGTTTACACGCGGCGACCTTCGAACGCTTGTGCCTCGGTCAACTGCATGAAACGACCGGTCCCCAGAAGGGCGCTGATGCAATCGCCCATTACCTTCAGGTTCTCGCGGACAAAACAGGCTCATTGATCGCCTCGAGCGCTGTGGTCGGTCTGATGACGTCGGGTGCGCCGCGCGAGTTCTTCGAGCCTCTTCGTCAATATGGCGAAAAAATCGGCGTAGCTTTTCAGATCATCGACGACGTCCTCGACCTCGACGGCGGCGAAACCGGCAAAGAGAAGGGCAACGATGTCCGCAATGGTGTCGCGACGCTCCCCATCTTGTTGGCGCGGGCCGCGACCGATTCTGATTCGGTGTCGCTCGTCGAGCGAATCGACACCGCAATTGAGTCCAACAACACCGAAATGTTCGCGGGATTGATGGACGAACTTCGGGCCAGCCGCCACACGTCCGACACCATCAGCAGCGCGCGTCGCTGGGCGGCCGAAGCGGTTGCCGCTCTGGAGATACTTCCCGACGGTTTACCCAAGAAATCACTCGCACGATTCGCCTCGCGCGTGATCGACCGGACGAACTAGGAACGACATGAAGCTTCGACTTGCGATTGTGGGTGCTGGCCCGGCCGGCATTTACGCCGCTGACATTTTGCAGAAGCACGAGCGAGCGTTCGACGTTTCGATTGACTTGTTTGATCGCCTCCCTGCTCCTTACGGACTCGTTCGATACGGCGTCGCCCCCGACCACCCTCGCATCAAGGGGATTATCAACGCGTTGCGGGACGTGCTCGACGCGGGCGGGATTCGTGTTTTTGGGAACGTCAACTTTGGGACCGACATCACCCTGGAGGACCTCAAACGGCACTACCATGCCGTGATTTTCTCGACGGGCGCGATTCGTGACGCTGACCTCCACATCCCCGGAATCGACCTCGATGGTTCATTCGGCGCGGCCGATTTCGTGTCGTGGTATGACGGCCACCCTGACGTCCCGCGCGAGTGGCCGTTGGACGCACAAGAGGTCGCGGTCATTGGAAATGGAAACGTTGCTCTCGATGTCGCGCGCATGCTCGCCAAGCACGCGGACGACCTACTTTCCACTGAAATCCCCGACAATGTCTACCAGGCACTGAAAGCGAGTCCAGTCACCGATGTGCACGTATTTGGGCGCAGGGGCCCGATGCAGGTCAAGTTCACGCCATTAGAGTTGCGAGAATTGGGCGAATTGAATGACGTGGACATGATTGTGTACGACGAAGATTTCGATTACGACGATGCGTCCAAAGCCGCCATCGAGTCAAACAAACAGATTTTTGTCATTAACAAGATCTTCACCCCGTGGCGAGAGGCACAATCGGGTAGTGCTAGCCGACGCCTGCACCTGCACTTCTTTGCCAATCCGATTGAAATTGTCGGTGAAGGCGGAAAGGTCAGCGTCTTCCGTTACGAACGCACCGAGCCAGACGGTGCCGGTGGTGTCCGCGGAACGGGCGAAATACGCGAGTTACCGATTGACGCTGTTTACCGCGCGGTCGGTTATCACGGCACAGAACTCGACGGTATCCCGTTCGATGACCGTCACGGCGTGATTCCCAATCATGAGGGACAGGTCATGGACGACAGCAACAACATCCTCCCCGGCGTGTACGCCACGGGCTGGATCAAGCGCGGACCCGTCGGACTCATCGGACACACCAAATCTGACGCGATGGAAACTGTCGCCCACCTCGTCAAGGACCAGGCCTCATGGTGGTCACCCGCTGAACCGTCTGAGGATGCCGTCGCAGCGCTCCTTGACTCCCGCAACGTTCGCTACACGAACCTTGACGGGTGGCACCGACTCGACGAACACGAAAAGTCACGTGGCGTTCCGCACGGTCGTGAGCGAATCAAGGTCGTTGACCGTGAAGAGATGCTTAGCGTCTCTCGTGATTAACGGAAATTGATGAACTGTACGTCGACCGGCAGGTCCTTGCCCTTAATCAACTGCATCGTTGCCTGAAGGTCATCCCTACTCTTGGAGGACACACGAAGTTCGTCGCCTTGAATCTGTGGCTTGACTGACTTCGGTCCTTCTTCGCGGATGATTTTGGCGATTTCTTTCGCGTGTTCACTGGTGATTCCGTTCTTCACCGTGGTTTCGATTCGATATTCCTTGCCGGAGGCGAAGGGCTTTCCGACCTCGAGTGACTTGAGCGAAATGCCTCGCTTGATGAGTTTGGACTCGAGAACGTCGAGGACGGCCTTGACGCGCTCTTCGCTGCTCGCGGCGAGATTGACCTTGTCGGACTTCTTCTCGATCTCGGCACCGACACCCTTGAAATCAAAGCGCGTCTCGATTTCGCGTTGTGCTTGGTTCACCGCGTTGTCGAGTTCCATCGGGTCGACCTTGGAAACAATGTCAAAAGAGGAATCAGCCATACCGACAGTTTAGACGTCGGCAGTTCTGTGATCCTCAGGCGTGGCGTGCTTGTCACCGACCGACTCCCTTAAGGGGTCGCTTCAACGTGTGTCCGTATTGTATTGTTGAGACTTGCGCGCCTCGTCGAGGATTACCTTGGTGTGGAACGCACCTGGTGGGTTACCCAAGCGGCCAAAGGGATCTGACTGTAACTCAGCTGGCTCAGCCTTCGGGGGTTCGAATCCCTCACCCACCACCAAGTCCCCAGCCCCCGAGGTTGGGGACTTTCGTTTAGTAGAACCGATGGTCGATTTCGTCCTCGTCCTCGAGGGTCGGGTTCTCGGGCGTGACGAATTCGGTCGCCCAGCGAAACAGAGCCATCGCAACCGCACCGACGAGAAGGAACCCGCCCACCGCGATAACGATTCCGGCAATAACACCGAACGCGACACTCCACGGGTCCATGCCCCGAGACTAAGCGAGTGAACTGACGCGTAACCTGCGCGACAATAGAGACATGTCCACCCAACTTCTCGAAACGGCTCTCGTTGTTGCTCGGGAGGCGGCCGCGCTCGCCGAGGAACGTCGCCGCGGAACGGTAACAGTCGCCGCGAGCAAGAGTTCGTCCGTCGACGTCGTCACGGCGGTCGACCGAGAGGTCGAAGCGCTCGTGAGGCAACGACTTTCGGAACTCCAGCCGGGGGACGGATTCCTCGGGGAAGAGGGCGGTCGGACTGATCGATCGACTTCACTGACGTGGGTCGTCGATCCGATTGACGGGACGGTCAACTATTTGTATGACATTCCGCAGTATTCGGTGAGCATTGCGGTCGTGGAAGGCGAGCCAAACCCGGGCGATTGGACGGAACTCGCGGCCGTTGTCATCAACGTGGCGAGCGGTCGAGAGTTCACTGCCATTCGAGGTGGCGGGGCATTCTCAGATGGGATGCCCCTCAAGGTCAACCGCCCTGAGTCGCTCGGGCAATCGTTGCTGTCGACGGGCTTCTCGTACTCTCAAAAGATTCGGACTCAACAGGCACAGGTGATGGCCGTGGTGATGCCACACATTCGTGACATTCGACGAATGGGAGCGGCGTCGCTTGACCTTACGGCGCTCGCAGCCGGCCAGCTCGACATCTATTTCGAGCGTATGTTGCAACCCTGGGATCACGCCGCGGGTGTCCTCATTGCGCGCGAGGCAGGTGCCGAAATTCGGGGCTGGAACGGTTCACCACCTGACATCGATTGGCTACTTGCGTCACACCCCGACGTAATCGACGAGATCGAATCAGTTCTCGTCACCGCGGGTGCCCATTTCGACCTCCGGTAGCGCCACCAAGTTCCCTCGCTTACACTTGCCAAGCACGACGTTTTTTGGAGGGTTTGTGACTACTGATTCTGATTCAGCGCGGTCGAGCGTGGATGTTGAGTCGCGCGCCCAAACCCCAACCCAACCGCTAGCGCGTCGCGAAATGCGACTCCGCGCCGAGCAAGAAAAGGTTGAACAGATCGCACGCGAACGCGAACGGGAGCGGATTCGAGCGAATGCATTGAAGCGTGCTGAGGAAATCAGGCAGGAAAAGGAAGCAACGGAAGCCCGCGAGGCAGAGGCCGCTCGCTTCCAGAATCAAATAAACAAGAGCAAAGAGGTGCCGACAATTCCGCGAGACGGGGCAAGTTTCCCTCCGGCGTTGTCAGACTCATCGTCTACGGAAACACCTCTGAACACCGCGACGTCCGAATCAGCAGTTCCCACTGACGGTTACGCGGAACGCGGCCATGTTGGAGCGCAGCGCCGCAAGCGGGCGGAAGAAAAGTTGCGAAAGAAGTCGGACGCTGCGGCCAAGCGCGCATCGCGTAAAACCAATCCACAGAGGCTCACTCATCCATTGCGCAACGTGCTCGGGCGCAGTTTCGTCGTGTTGGTTGTCGGTGGCTTATTCGCGGTCTTGGCACTTCCCGCCACTGGCTTTGACGCCACCAACACGGGGTGGGTGACCGCGAGATCTGGAGGCGACCAATCGGTAAAAGTGTCAGAAACGGGCACGGAAGCCGAACAGGTTTCCCTCGGCGAATTCGCAGTGACGACTTATTCCGATCTCTTGCAATTGACCTATGGACTCACCTCAGGTTTCAAGTATTCCGTGACCAACAGCGGGAAAATCCGCTGGCCATTTCCGGTCGTCGTTCCCATTTCATCGGGGTTCGGTGGCCGCTCCGCCCCCTGTATTGGATGTTCCACATATCACCAGGGACTTGATTTTGACCCAGTCGATGGAACGGCGTTCAATTCCGTCGCTGCGGGCGAGGTTGTCGAGGTTAACGATGACGGGTACCTCGGAAAATGGGTCGTCATCAGACACGATGTTGACGGGCTCAAATTCGACAGCTTGTATGCGCACATGATTCGCGATTCGACGGGGGTCGAGGTCGGCCAAATAGTCAAGGCCGGAGACTATGTCGGGCGAGTTGGGGATACGGGAGTCACATCCGGCGCTCACTTGCACCTTGCGATCATCGTTGACGGGGTTCACATCGACCCGTTCGAATTCTTGCTCAATAACACCAAGGGGAACTAATTGGTAGCGAGGGCGGGACTCGAACCCGCGACACCACGATTATGAGCCGTGTGCTCTAACCACCTGAGCTACCCCGCCGCAAC
>WLFX01000081.1 GCA_009703545.1 Actinomycetota bacterium | reverse complement strand
GCGCGCTCGTGACATGGCCACGAGGAAAAGTCGCACCTCGTCAAAAATCACGTCACGGCGGTAATCGATCGTTCGTTGGTCAATTCCCGCGTGCACCAATGGGAGTTCGTTGGCTTTGAGCAGCGCACTACGGGGGCGCGTATTGGGCCAAACCCCTTCGTTCAGTCCAGCAACGACGACGACATCAAATTCGCGACCAACGGTGGCCGCCGGCGTGCAGACAAGAACTGAACCAGACGTAGCTCGCGGAGTGAGCGAGTCGTTGGGGACCGTTTGCCCAAGGACACGGTCGAGGAAAACGTCGGCGGATTCGGTCGGAACGTTTTCGAGAGACGTCGCCGCCACTCCGAACAACGCCATAACTGCATCAAGTAATTCATGCGCCTTGACGGCTGCTGGGCCGGTGCGAAGCGTTGCCGCAGTCCATGCTGTCTCTCTGTCGCTGCGCGCCCAGACGACCCATAACAGTTCATCAATCTGGCGGTCGGCAACCAATCGAAGTGCGCGAAGCGTTTCGACAATCCAGCGAACACCGGGGGCAGCGAACGTCACTTCGGTTTCGAAGGTTCCGTGTTCCGTGAGTGCCTCCAGCATCAGTTCATCGGCAAGACGATTACCCCCCGACCCAATTTCCGCTTTGCGCAGGTTCCGGCGGAAGCGCCGAAGATCTAAGATCGTCAGTCGACCGAACGGTCCGAGAAGCAATTCCTGCGCAAGGCTCGCGGTCATCGGTTCACGCCCGATCCCGATGCTCACCAGGTTGAGAAGCGACCACACCGCGGGGTGGTCGCGAAGTGGCGAGCCGGTGGTTTCCGAGAAAGTGGGGATTGACATCGAATTGAGGTACGTCACCATCGATTCGGCCATCGACCCGCTTCGAACGACGACAGCAATGTCGCCGTAGGAGTTTCCTCGAGCGACCGCGTCGCGGATGTAACGCGCCACGACGTCGCGTTCGTGCGCGGGCGACGCAGCGGTCGCGCTGAGCAGTTCGAATCCCGGAAGGGACCGCGCGACACCTGGTTCAGGAATTGCGGGATATGCCCTCCGAATATCGGAAATGCCACCCCCAATCGCTGACGCAATCGAGCCAAGAAGGGCCGGCATGACCCCACCTTGACGGTGAATTGTCGTGAGGGCATGGGTGGGACCCCACGTGAGTCCGGCGTCGTCGAGGAACGTGACCTGTCCACCGCGAAAACCAGAGGTCGTGACGTCTGGGTCGCCAACGGCGATGACCGGCCCGCGATATTTCGCCCAGGCGATCACGAAGCGCCATTGTGCGGGGGTGAGGTCGTGAGCATCGTCGACCACGAGTGCCATCCGCGGAGCGTCTGACGCCGTCGATTCGATAATGTTCCGAGCGCGATCTACCAATTCCGCCGGGTCTACCTGACCAGCGCGAGAACGCGCGACGAGTCGCCGATAGGTCGTGAAGAATTGTGCAGCGGCAGTCCATGCCGCGAACGGGCTTTCGGAATCAGCGGAACCTGCCACATCGCGTTGCGCCGTGATTGCAAGGTTCGTCAGTGCGGCAAAAGGGGTAGCGCTTGTTTCGTCGACCAGACCGAGATCTCGGCTGCGCGATAACAGATCGCGCAGTTGAGTGCGAAATTCGCGAAGGCGTCGAACATCGGCGTTGAGCGACGCTGGCCAATACCCGTCTGTGCCGTCGGCGATTTCCCCGTCGAGAAGTGCTTTGATATCGGAGTCTTGTTCGCCTCCGGTCATGAGCCGAGCGGTAAAACCAGCACCCTGTTCCGCGCTGACGATTTCAAACGCGAGCGATGACACGCTGCGTGCGAGAGGCCCTCGAGTGGCAACCCCGACCCGAAGCGCGACGATGTCGCGGAGTCGTGTCGCCGCTTGGCGAGACGGAGTGAGAATGCGTACCGCGGATTCACCGTCACGCGCGATGAGCGCCGCGACGATTTCGGTGACCACCGTCGTCTTGCCGGAACCGGGAGCGCCGACGATTCGGAACAGACCACCGCCCGCAGCGGCCGAGACAGCTGCGCGCTGAGAATCATCCAGTTCAAAAGTTGTCATTGAGTCGACTGTACAACTGAGGTCTGACGCCTATTAGCCTTGAGTCATGGACATTCGTATTGGAATTCAACACGCCCCCCGCGAACTCGCATTCGACACTGATGCAAGCGTCGCCGACATCGAGCAAAAGTACACCGCTGCCCTTGCCGCAAACGGCGTTCTTCGCCTCAGCGACGCCAAGGGTCAGGAATACCTAATTGCCGCAACCGGTGTCACCTACATCGAATTCGGCACCGCCCAGTCGCGGCCAGTCGGCTTCGTTTCCTAAGCGGTCAAACCCAACGCATCCATTCGTAACGAATGCGACGTGATGAGTTCGGTAAACACCGTTCCAAGGCCGTCGGCTCTCGTCGCTCGATGAGTGCTCGGAAGCAAAGCGCTCTCGGCCATGAGCATCGTGTCACCAATCAGTCGCCTCGACCACAGCGCGAGCGAGGGGCGAAGTCCGGGCTCGAGGGCTATCCGTCGTTCCAATTCCGTTCGAAGGACGTCGATCATCCTGTCGTTATCGAGCGCCGCGATGACATCGGCCCGAATCTTTGCGGGGAGTCCCTGCGCCAGTCGACGCCAAAAATCTTGCAGAAACGCCATCGTCACCCAGGTGCAAGCGAGACGCTCAACCCAATTTCGACCACGGGTTCTGCGCTCAAACTCTCTCGTTGGTGCGATGAACGGGCTCATCGCCGCAAGCCGATCCACTTTCAATTTATCTAAAGTCGCGGCGAGGGCCGAAAATCGAACAAAACATTCCTCGGCGACAATCGCAAGCGTTGACTCGGTCTCGAGGTCAGTAGCGTCGTGAGCGTGGCGTGCCGCTGATTCGGCGTAGCGGAGAAAAAGATAGGCACTTTGACCGAGAAAAACGTCGGGCGACGGGGCAAGCTCGGTGAATTCGACACGCGCGCTCGCATTGGCGACCCTCGATCGGCTCCGTGAACCGGAGGTCGAGGAACGTCCACTCTTGCGGAAAAGGCTTGCCACCACCCCAGCATAGGCAGTTCCCGACGACAGGTAGACTGATATTTACCAACCGATTGGGTGTTTTGTGACTTTCCGTGATCTTGGCATCGACGATGACATCGCCGATGCACTAGCCGCTCGTGGCATTAACGAGCCTTTTCCGATTCAAGAACAGACGATTCCGCTCGCGCTGACGAGCCAGGACATCATTGGTCAGGCCAAAACGGGTACGGGAAAGACATTCGGTTTCGGTCTCCCGCTCGTCCAAAAGCTCGGGCTCGACCCGGCTCCGGGAGTCAAAGCCCTCATCGTGGTGCCCACGCGCGAGCTCGCCGTCCAGGTAACCGAGGACATGGAACTCGCGACGAGTAACCGTTCGACAACCGTTGCCGCGATTTACGGGGGCAAGTCCTACGAGGAACAGGTTGACAAAATCAAGGCGGGCGCGCAGATCATTGTCGGAACTCCAGGCCGCCTGCTCGACCTCGCTGGCCAGAAGCTACTGTCGTTCGCCAACGTTCAGGTCATGGTTCTCGATGAAGCCGACCGTATGCTCGATCTCGGATTCCTCCCCGACGTCGAAAAGCTCTTCGCCCAAATCCCCGAAAAACGCCACACAATGTTGTTCTCGGCCACGATGCCTGGCGCGATCGTCGCACTCGCTCGTCGATTCATGACCAAGCCGATCCACATCCGCGCGAGCGAGCCCGACGAGGGCCTCACCCAGGCGAACATCAAACACGTGATTTATCGCGCTCACAACCTTGATAAAGACGAAGTCGTCGGCCGCATTCTGATGGCCGAAGGTCGAGGCAAGACCATTGTGTTCACACGAACGAAACGTAGCGCGTCGAAAGTTACTGATGAACTCATTGATCGCGGATTCAATGCCGTCGCCGTCCACGGTGATATGAGTCAAGAGGCCCGCGAGCGGGGAATGGCTGCCTTCAAGGCAGGCAAGAAGGATGTCCTCATCGCGACCGATGTCGCTGCCCGCGGGATCGATGTTGATGATGTGACCCACGTCATCAACTACACCGTTCCCGAGGATGACAAAGCGTACTTGCACCGAGTCGGCCGAACAGGCCGTGCCGGGAGAACAGGAATCGCCGTCACGTTTGTCGACTGGGATGACCTGCACAAGTGGGCGCTCATTTCCCGAGCGTTGGACCTTCCACTCGAGCCGACCGAGACCTACTCGTCATCACCCCACCTCTTCTCCGACTTGGATATCCCGGAAGGCTCGAAAGGTCGACTCAAGGCGTCCTCCGGTCCACGAGTCGAGAAGTCACCCAGTCGCCCCGCCCGCGGCGGCGGAAACTCGGGTGGAAACCCATCAAACCAATCTGGCGGTTCGATGGCGGACAAGCCAGCGGGGGCTCCGCGACAGCGCACTCGGCGTCGAACGGATAGTCAGCGCGGTGTCTGATCTCGCGGTAAGTTGCACCACTCGATAGTCGATTTCAGCGCAATTGATTACGCCCACGCAATAGCGGAACCCGTTCCAGACTCAGCAATGCGAACGAACATGTCGGGGGCGGTTGTGTGTTGCCCGGGTAGAACGGGTTTCATCCCGTCTCCGTGATAGTCGCTCGACCCGGTGATGATGAGGTTGTAGTGTGCAGCAATCGCCGCGAGGCGTGTGCGCCCAACAGGCGTGTTTTCCTCATGGTGGACTTCGAGACCGGCGAGTCCGAGGTCCACGAGTGCGCCGAATTTCGCGTCGATTGCGGCATCGGATAAATCGGGGCTCGCGAGCGATGCACGATCCGCAGTCCACGGATGTGCAAAAACAGGCACACCGCCCGCCCCAACAACAACCTCAATCGCCCGTTCGATTGTCGGCGCGTAGTGTCCGACAAAATAGCGCTCATTGTCAGGCGCCAAAATCTCACCGAATGCCTCACTGACCGTTCCAACGACTCCCAACTCAACCAACGCGCGGGCGATCGTCGGTCGGCCGAGGGTTCCGCCTTCCGTGTGAAAGGTGTAGACGAAATCACGCGTCAAACCAGCGATATCCGCATTAATTTTTTCGACCATCGATTCGAACCTCCACACACGATCGTCCTTAGTCTTGGTCGCTTCATCGACGAGGTCGGGGAAATCAGGATCGACGAGATAGCCCAGTAGGTGAACCGAATCCCCGTCCAGCGAGGCAGACAACTCGATGCCAGGCACGAAGGTCATTCCAAGGCGTGCGCACGCTGATCGTGCTTCATCCCAGCCGGCGGTCGTATCGTGGTCGGTCAACGAGACCACGACGAGTCCTTGTTCCTTTGCAACCTCCATCACGCGCGTCGGCGATTCGACACCGTCCGTACAGGTCGAG
>WLFX01000080.1 GCA_009703545.1 Actinomycetota bacterium | reverse complement strand
TTGATGCCGCGTCAGGATTCGTGACCGGTGACATGGTGGCATCGGGTGCAGGAATTTCATGTGGCACCTGTAAGCGCTGCACAGAAATGCGCACCAACCTTTGCGAAAAATACGTGACTCTCGGGCTGAATCGCGATGGAGGAATGGCAGAGTACGTTGCCGTGCCGACCAGCACGTTGGTGAAGATTCCTGCCGGGTTAAGTTTGGATGCCGCTGGCATTGCGCAACCATTGGCTGTTGGTTTACATGCTGCGCGGCGTGCCGGCGTGCGCGATGGCGACAGGGTGTTGCTGATTGGCGCTGGCGCCATTGGAACGTTTGTTTTGGCTGGTTTAAAGAATCTCTTCGCTGCAGAGGTGACCGTGCTCGATTTTGGCGGAAGCCGACTAGAGCGCGCAGCCAGGCTCGGTGCAGATCACACCGTTGAAGTCGGCGAGAACGTCGAAGCCGACATTAAGAAGATTTTCGGCGACGCCGGTATCGATGTGATCATCGAGGCCAGCGGTGCGCCCGGTCAACTTCAATTTGCCATTGGCTTGGTGAAGCGAGGTGGCAACATTTTGCAGGTCGGTTTGCCATCAACCAAACAGGAAGTTGACGTGCACAAGATCGTCATGAGCGAAATCAATATACAAACCACCCTCGCCCATGTCTGTGACCACGACCTTGGCCCGGCGCTCGAAATATTGGGAGCGACCACCTTGGCTGCAGAGTTGATCGAGGGCGTGTACCCGCTCTCAGAAATCAGCACTCAACTTGAACTACTGGGCGCTGGTCAAATCCAGGGCAAGGTTCTTTTCGATCCATCGCGTTGAACACAGAAATACGAAGGAGCAAAAAATGAAGGCAGCAATCTTTTACGGGGCTAAAGACATTCGTGTCGAAAACGTGGCCGAGCCTGAGTCGGTAGGTGCCGGCGAGGTACGACTGAAGCCATTTTGGTGCGGAATCTGTGGCACGGACGTGCACGAATACGCGATGGGGCCCATCGTAATTCCGTCACAGCCACACAAGCTCAACGGCTCAATCCTGCCTCAGATTCTTGGTCACGAGTTTTCTGCCGAGGTCCTCGAAGTTGGCAAGGGAGTCACCAACGTCAAGGTCGGCGATCGCGTATCGGCAATGCCTCTACTCTCTTGCGGTGTCTGCTACTTCTGTTCGCGCGGCGACAACCACCTCTGCACGTCAATGGCCTGTATTGGTCTCAGCTGCGAGTGGGGCGGTATTGCGGAACAAGCGGTTGTTCCCGCGGCAAACGTCTTCAAATTGCACGACAACGTTTCCGACGTCGCCGGCGCACTCGTTGAGCCGACGGCGGTGGCTGCGTATGGAGTCGACCGCGGAAATGTTCGACCCGGAGACACCATTCTCATCACGGGTGCAGGTCCGATTGGCGCGCTCGCCGCGCTCTACGCCGAAAACCTTGGCGCACGTGTTTACGTTTCAGAGCTCAACCCCAACCGTCAAAAGATGATGAACGACCTTGGAGTTGCGACATTGCTTGACCCAACCAAGGACGACGTGATTGCCGCGATGAAAGACGCAACAGGCGGAATTGGCGTTGACGCGGTCATCGAATGTTCAGGAAACGAACGGGCACTGCAGACGGCAATCAAAGCAGTTCGATCGGGTGGGTACGTTGTCCAGACCGGTTTGCACACAAAGCCAGCATCAATCGAGCCCATGGAACTTTCCGAACGCGAGATCACCTACACGGGAACCTGGTGCTATCCGGTAACCGACTGGCCTCGAATCATCGACCTGATCGGTCGTCGCGGTCTGGCGGTAGAGAAAGTCGTCAGCTCGACAATCAACATGGACGACATCGTGACAAAGGGCTTCGAAGAACTGGTTTCCCCAACCGGAACCGAAACCAAAGTACTAGTGAGAGGACACTAATCATGAAGGCTCTGCAGTTTGTTTCAGAAGGTAAGGCTGAAGTCAATGAGCTCTCTGTCCCCGACATCGCGGACGATGAGGTTTTGATCGCCTCTCGAGCCGTCGGTGTTTGCCATTCAGACATTGAGCTACTTGAAGGCCGATACATCATTCCGTTTAGCTACCCGATTATTCCGGGGCACGAATGGTCTGGCGAAGTGATGAAGGTTGGCGCAAAAGTAACGAATTTCGCCAAAGGTGACCACGTTGTTGGCGACTGTGTCATTGGCGACGATCACTTTGGCTTCTCCATCAGTGGCGCCGCAGCCGAGTTCTTCATCACGAAGGCATCGTGGCTCCACAAGATTCCCACCAACATTTCGTGGAACAATGGCGCACTTGTAGAACCATTCAGTGTTGCGTACTACGCGTTGATGCGCGTCGGCAACGTGAACGCGAGCGATACCTTGGTGGTGCTTGGTGCCGGTCCCATTGGACTTGCGGTAACGGCAGCATCGAAAGCATTGGGCGCACGAACGATTGTTGTCGAGCCGGTTGATTTTCGTCAGAAAGCGGCTCGCGAACTCGGCGCAGACATCGTGTGTACACCAGACGAGATCAAAGCGGTACTCGACAAAGACACCGATGGACGCGGCGCGAATGTCGTTGTAGAGGCAACCGGCCGCCCCGACGTAATGGCAACCGCACTCGAACTTGCGGGCTTCAAAGGGCGCATCGCCTACATCGGAATCGATGTCGGCAAGTCGGCACCGGCTCAACTTGGCTTAATCCAATCCAAGGAACTAACAATCACCGGATCAATCGGTTCACCTGGTGTCTGGGAGGAAACAATTCGCTTCATGTCGACGAAGAACATCGATTTGTCTCCCCTTGTCACCGCTCGGTTTGCGATCGATGACGCTCTCGGTGCGGTGGACGCAGCACAGCACCCGATGAACAACATCAAGGCGCACATCGAACTGAACGCGAGCATCTAGACCACATAAATGGTGGGGCCGTCCTTTCGGGCGGCCCCACTTTTTTCACTCGGAAGAGAGGTGCTTATTTCTATCGGGGAAGAATGTTTGCCTTGCGGTAGGCCTCAACGTTTGAGAAGAAGCTCTTGGGGCTCGATCGGAAGTTCAAGAAGCCTGCTTCGCGTGACTTCGTCATGTCGGTGAAGCACTCGATCTGACGACCGAGGTCACTGTCGCTGTGCCACCACGATGCAAGTTTGGTCACATCGGAAACCGCAAGGTTGTGCTTCTGGGCAATTTCTTCCCAAACCGGCGCGGCGTCTTTCATTTGCTCTTCGAGAGGCTGGAAATGGGATTCCTTAGGGCCTTCGTAGGGCAGACCAAAATGTTCCGCAATCTGCGGCCACATCCAACGCCACCGGAAAGTATCTCCGTTCGCAATGTTGAACGCTTCGTTTTCGCCAGCCTTGTTCGTCGCTGCCCAGACAAGCTGCTCGGCGAGCAGGTCAGCATCGGTCACGTCGACCACGCCGTTCCATGACTGGGTTGAACCTGGATAGATGAAGGGTTTACCCAATGCCTTTTGGATTTCCGCGTAAACAGAGAGCGTCAGCACCATGTTCATCGCATTGTCAACTGCATAACCGAAGATGGTGTGTGAGCGGTGAACGCTCCACGTGAAGCCCTGGTCTTTGGCCGCAGAAAACAATTCGTCTTCTTGTGTGTAGTAGAAGTTGGGAACATCGAGCCGAGGTTCGTCCTCGTGGAATGGCGTCTCGGCCATAACCGCGTTGGCGTAATTGTCGAACGGGCCTAGATAGTGCTTCAATCCTGTCTGTAGCGCCACGTGCCGAACGCCGCCATCGGGTTTGAGCCCAGCAAGCAGGTTTCGAATGGTGGCGCCGTTAACCTCAATGTTCTCGGCTTCTGAATCCTTCTTGATCCAGGCGGTCATAAAAACGATTTCCGGCTTGAGACCCGAAAGTGCGGTCTTCACGTCATCGGCGTTAAGCAAGTCAGCCTTGATGTGATGCACACCAGCCGGAAGACCTTCCGTCCGGCGCGATAAACCATGCACTTCCCACCCTGCGTTCATCAGCTGCGTGGCAATTACCTGGCCTGAGATTCCAGTAACACCCACGACGAGTGCTTTACGGGATGAATTGTTGTTCATTTTTTCGCATCTCCATTTCATGCTGCTGTTCACTTCAGATGAACGATACCAGTAATTCTAAACTTTGAATCCGAGGGGAATTAACAATCTGACCGTGTCTCACTCCGAGTGAATGCCATATGCAGTCGGGCAATATTCTCGAAAATACCGCGAAGGTCTCGCACTTCTCACGGAAAACTTTGGTGAGAGTCTCATGTTATTGTTACAGAAATTGTTACCACACGCTATGCTCGTTTTATAAAGTGGCAGTCAACACATGTTCAGTCCTACAGAACTGAACTCGGGCACGAAGGAGTGCAGATGGCACAGCGAAGTGAGGTGACCCTTTCTAAGGGTCCGCGCTTTCAGGTTTCGAAAGGTCTACTGACCGTTTTGATTTCGACTGTGGTGTTGTTCATCCTTAGCGCGGTCGTTGCTCCCTCAAGTGTTTCTCCAGGGCCTCTGGGCAGCATGATTCCGTTTGCGGCAATCTTGGCAATCGTTGGGCTAGGCCAAATGCTCGTCATCCAGCAGGCTGGCATCGACCTTTCCGTTCCAGGATCTGTTTCGCTCGCAGCAGTCATCGTTTCGGCTCTTCCTGAAATTGAAGACGACCGGCTTTTGTCGGCCGTAGTGCTTTCCCTCGTTGTGGCAATTGCGATTGGCGTGTTAAACGGATTCTTAATTGGTTTCCTCAAACTAAACCCGATCATCGCAACCCTCGGAACCAACTCGTTGCTTTTCGGTTTTGTGATGCTGATCACTCAGGGAATACCTCGCATGACAACGGCGTTACTGTTGTCCGTCGTGAGCGGATCAACTTTCGGAATTCCCAATTCGGTTTACTTTGCAACGACTGTCCTCGTGGTGGTCATTTTCATCTTGCGCAAAACGGTTCCGGGCCGCCGATTCGAATCGATTGGCGCAAGTGCACCGGTCGCGATGGTCTCAGGTTTGCGAATCAAGACCCATCAGGCGATGGCGTACGTGTGGGCACAAGTCCTTTACGCGATTGCGGGGATCATGATTGCCGGCGTTATCTCTGAACCGAACGGCTCGATGGGTAGCGCCTACCTTCTTCCTTCTGTCGCTGTGGTTGTGCTTGGCGGGACCTCCCTGTTGGGTGGCCGTGGCCTTCCCACCGCGACCGTTATTGCCGCCGTATTCCTTTCCCAACTTGATCAATTCGTTTTAGCCCTTGGAGTCAACTTCGCAATCCGCACATTAGTGCAAGCAGCAGCGCTCGCAATCGGTGTTGCCATTTACACAGTGGATTGGTCTCGCGTGAGATCACTCCTTCAAAAATTCCTGTCGACTCAACGTCGCGGGGAGCACCAAACTTCTTTGCCGACGGCTTAGAAGCACAATATGCGTGCCAGTAATGTCACGCAGTCAGATGGAGGAAACAAAGATGATTC
>WLFX01000008.1 GCA_009703545.1 Actinomycetota bacterium | reverse complement strand
TCACTCCCCGAATCGTCAGCGGTTGGAAAAGTGCGGGGGTACTCATAATGCTCCTTTGGGCTGATTGACAGTTTATGCCGAGCGCTTCGCGGAATAGGCTTGTGTTATGGGTGTTGAAATATTTGACGAGAGCGAAGCCGCTCTAGAGTATCGCGCGCCCACGGTGCACGACCACAAATACTCTCGCGGTGTCGTCGGGCTCGCGACGGGTTCACCGACCTACCCCGGTGCCGCATTGCTCGGCGTTGACGGCGCACTCGCGACGGGAATTGGTATGGTTCGCTA
Source organism: Actinomycetota bacterium (assembly GCA_009703545.1). Lineage (GTDB taxonomy): Bacteria > Actinomycetota > Actinomycetes > Actinomycetales > Microbacteriaceae > MWH-TA3. The sequence continues at coordinate 13,151 of WLFX01000008.1, read as the reverse complement.
TGTCGGACCCGATGAAGCAACTCGACCTCTCCTTGTTCGTCGTCCCGAGGCCGTTCTCGGAGCCGGGCCCGTCTCAGCCTGGGTCATCGGTTCCGGCATGTCGGACACCGATACCGAGTCGATGAATCGAGCCCGCCGCGCACTGGATGAGGGTAAACCCACCGTCGTCGATGCCGGTGCTCTGAGCCTGTTGCCGCACGCGGGACCCATCGTGGCGACACCGCACGCAGGCGAGATGGCAAAAGTTTTCGGGGTATCCCGCGAAGCGGTCGAAGGCGCGCCCGCGGAATACGCATTGCTCGCTGCATCGCAGTGGAACGCCACAGTGCTCATCAAGGGATCAACGACGCACATCGCCAATCAATTTGGAGATGAGTTTTCGGTGTCGCTCGCGACGCCGTGGTTAGCGATCGCTGGCGCAGGGGACGTGCTCGGGGGCGTCATCGGGTCGATGATTGCAACTCGCACCGCGGACATTGTTTACGATCAACGGGTTCTCGCTCGAATCTCAGCGGCGGCGGTCGTCATTCACTCACTTGCGGCACAAGCGGCTTCCGCTGGCGGCCCGTTCCTGCTCGATCAACTCGTCACACAAATTCCGGTCGTCATTCGCAACCTGCTCGCACGCTGACTCGCCCCGACTCTCACGGTCGGGGCGTCGTTCGCGATTGTGGAGTGATTACGTGTCGAGAAGTTGGCGTATCAGTTCGCCCACCTCGGTATCGGCAATGAGGAAAGCGTCGTGCCCATACGGTGACGACATGACGTGCGCGTCTCGGCCGCCCACATGGTTGGGCAGATGCTCGGCGAGCGTCACCTGCTGTTCGAGCGGGAAGAGTCGGTCCGAATCAACTCCGACAACGAGGCTCCGTGCGGTAACGGTTCCAAGAACATCCTTGAGCGAACCGCGATCGCGCGTCACATCATGCGAACTCATCGATTCGACGAGGGTGATGTAGGAATTGGCGTCAAAACGACGGGTGAACTTGTTCCCGTGGAAGTCCAGGTAGGACTCGACGGCGAAGCGCCCCCCGTCGCCAAGAGGGCTAATTCCACTTTGCCAGGCGCGATCGAAACGGTCATTGAACTCTGCTGGAGACCGATAGGACAACATCGCGAGCCGACGAGCGAGCGAGAGGCCGCGGTAGGGGCCTTCCTCGTTTTCGTAATAGTCCCCTCCCGCATACGACGGGTCCATTCGAATCGCTTCGATTTGGACGGAGTTCAGTGAAATTTGATCGGCGCTGGTCACTCCACACGTGGCAAGGAGCGCAAGTCGTTCAACCGCGTCAGGGTAGGTAACGGCGTACTCGAGGGCACTCATGCCCGCAGCGCTGCCGCCGATGACGGCGGCCCAGCGTGCGATGCCAAGTTGCTCGGCGAGTTTCTTCAAGGCGAGGGTTTGATCTCGAACGGTGAGATACGGGAAACGGGATCCCCATTCACGTCCATCGCTAGTCACGGTGGACGGACCAGTCGAACCCTGGCACCCTCCCAGAGTGTTGGGGCAGATGACGAACCACTTGGCCGTGTCGATCCCGAGTCCGTCTCCGACGACCCCGCCCCACCAGCCATCGGTCACGTGCCCCGGGCCAGCGGCTCCGGCGACATGGGAATCGGCGGTGAGTGAATGAATAATGAGAATGGCGTTAGACAGGTCGGCGTTGGGCGTCCCCCACGTCTCGTAGGCAAGTCGTGCCCGCGGCAGTGTCGAACCCGATTCAAGCGGGAGGTCGCCCAACTGGGCGAATTGCCGATTTCCGGGGTGATCGCCGTCGCGCCACGCGCCCGTCACGGGCGGCGCACCGAGCGCGCGAACGGTCCCCTCGGTCACAAAGGCCGAGGGAACGGTCTCTTCCGACGTCTGCCAATCCATAGTTCGCCTAGTCTCTCACGCCCAACGACGTGCGGGGTCGGACCCAAGGGAACCGACCCTGCACGCAGGGAGGAACTACTTGGCTTTGCGCGCCGCAGCGAAACCGGAGTCGAGGTCAGCGATGATGTCATCGATGTGTTCGAGTCCGACCGAGAGGCGAACCAGGCCGGGAGTAACGCCCGCGCTGAGCTGCTCTTCGGGAGACAGCTGCGAGTGTGTCGTCGACGCGGGGTGGATGATCAGTGAACGGACGTCACCGATGTTCGCGACATGGCTAAACAGTTCGGTGGACTCGACGAGCGCGCGACCGGCTTTGACGCCGCCCTTGAGTTCGAACGAGAGGACGGCACCCGCACCTTTGGGGGCGTACTTCTGCCCGGCCTTGAACCATGGGCTTGACTCGAGTCCCGCGTGAGACACGCTGGCCACATCGGGGTGAGCCTCCAGCCAACGGGCAACCGCATTCGCGTTCTCGACGTGGCGATCCATGCGAAGTGACAACGTCTCGATGCCCTGCAGAATGGCCCACGCGTTGTCAGGCGCAACTGCCGCACCGGTATCGCGGAGCAACTGAACACGCGCCTTGATGATGTACGCAATTCCGTCTCCCAGAACGGACGTGAACGAGGCGCCGTGATACGAGGGGTCAGGTTCGGTCAAGCCGGGGAACTTCTCGACGTTCTTCGACCACGCGAACTTTCCGCCATCGACAATCGCGCCGGCAACGACGGTTCCGTGTCCACCGAGGAATTTGGTCGCCGAATGGATGATGATGTCGGCCCCGTGCTCGAACGGGCGAATCAAATACGGAGTGGCAATGGTGTTATCGACGATGAGAGGGACACCAGCATCGTGGGCAATCTTCGAGACGCCTTCAATGTCGAGGATGTTGATCCGTGGGTTCGCGATCGTTTCACCGAAGAACAACTTGGTGTTGGGGCGAACTGCAGCCTTCCACTCGTCGAGGTTGTCCTGGTCGTTGACGAAGGTCACCTCGATGCCGAGCTTGGCGAGCGTGTAATGGAACAGGTTGTACGTTCCGCCGTAAATGCTCGATGACGAGACGATGTGGTCGCCAGCTCCAGCAATATTGAGGACCGCATATGTCGTCGCGGCAGAACCTGACGCAACCAAGAGCGACGCGGTTCCACCTTCAAGGGCCGTGATGCGCTTTTCCGCGACGTCCTGGGTCGGGTTCATGATGCGGGTGTAAATGTTTCCAAACTCGGCGAGCGCAAAGAGGTTCTTCGCGTGGTCGGAGTCGTTGAAGACATATGCGGTAGTGCGATACACGGGGACGGCACGAGCATTCGTGACGGGATCCGGTGCGGCCCCCGCGTGAATCTGCTGGGTTTCAAATTTCCACGACATGTGGGCTCCTTTGGCTAGTTCCCTTCACAGTAGGGAGCGCAAAGGACCCAATCCACTAGCCGCGAAACAATGCGTAACGAAAGGGCTAATCGTGGACGAGGGACTTCTGCATCATGACGACACCAATCCATTCGTCAAACTTGCGACCGACGCGGTCCATTTCGCCCACGCGCGCAAAACCCGCCTTGTCGTGAAGCCGAATCGACGGCACCGCGTCGGGGGTGTTGGCGATGACGGCGACGACCTCGCGAACGCCGGCGATTTCCCCGAGACGGAGGAGTTCGTCCAACAACGACCGCCCGATTCCGGCGCCTCGCGCGTCGTCACGCAGGTACAGGGTGTTTTCCATTGTCGCGTCGTACGCCGCCTTCTCGCGAAAAGTCGACAGATAGGCGTATCCGACCGTGTCGCCGTTGAGTTCGGCGATGATGAACGGCATCTTCAACCCGTTCACCGATTCAATCTTGTGAGCCATGTCGCTCGACGCCCACGAATCGAGGTCAAACGTCACGGTTGAGGTGGCGACGTAATGGTTATAGATGTCGACCAGTGTCGTGGCGTCGGCAGTGTTCGCCGGTCGAAAGGACACTCCAGTCATGACGAGAGTCTAAACGCGCCAGTCAATCGGGTCGCTGCCCTGTTCGATGAGCGAGGCATTTGTCCGCGAGAAAGGTCGTGAACCGAAAAAGCCTCGGTGTGCCGATAGAGGCGAAGGGTGGGCTGACTCGATGGTGTCAACGCCGTCCACTAGTGGCGCAGCCCACTGAGCTTCGCGTCCCCACAAGACGGCGACGAGGGGGCCGCCACGTTCGGCGAGAGTTTGAAGCGCTGCACCCGTCACGATTTTCCAGGGCCACGTTCGATGAGAACCCGCCTCGCCTTCACGCACGGTGAGCGACGTGTTGAGTAACATCACGCCCTGGTCGACCCAGCGTGACAGGTCACCGTGTTCCGCAGGCTCGATTCCGAGATCATCCTGAAGCTCGACGTAGATGTTTGCGAGACTTCGAGGCAACGGGCGAACATCTCTGCTCGTCGAAAACGACAGCCCTGCTGCGTGACCCCGCGTCGGGTAAGGATCTTGACCGACGATGACGACACGGATGGAATCAAGTGGGGCGAAAAACGCCCGAAAAATGTCTTCGCGAGCCGGAGCATGCAGAACACCATTGAGTGCTTCGCCGTCCAACCGTTCTTCGATGTCGTCGAGCGAAGTGGTGGCCCTCGCAAACACAGGCCCCCAACTAGGGTCAACTCCGGAAACGAATTCCGGTGTCATGGCCTAGCTGTAATTCGCGGTGTGTACAGCGTTCGCCAGGCTGACGATGGCCAGAAATGCCGCTTCACCGCCATCGGACGACAGCACCGAAATCCAGGAATCGCTTGCGATGACGTTGTAGTTCGCAGTAGTTTGACCTTCGCTGACACCAAGAATTCCGAAGGTTACATCGCCACGTTCGTCCATCGCCTGCGCGAGTCCCTGAGCAGCGAGGTCTTCGATTACTGTCGCCCGACTGGTGGCATCAAGCGCCACCGCAGACACAAGTACATTGACGCGAAGCAAAGTGGGATCTTCGTTGTCTACTCCGAAGTAACACGAGATTCCACCGGCGCTCATTTCCGGCGTCGGTTCCGTGATGAGTTCGTTGCCGTATTTTCCGCCAGGCCCGGCCAACAAGATGATGCCGTCAGCGGCGAACGCGGCGACATCCGTAGCGGGCAAAATGCCGGTGCAGTCGGCGGGCATCGAGAAGAACTCGGTTTGGACGGGAGTGTCGGTCGGGTCACCCGTTGGTTGCGTCGTCTCGGTCGGATTCGGCCCTCCCGTCGGAGCCGCACTGGGGCTACAGCCCGTCAATGCGAGCATGACAATGGCAATGGGCGCAAAGGCTCGCACAAATCCGAATTGTGATGTCAACTGCATAAGCCCAAATCTACTCGCATCCTGCCGAATCACCGATGAAGATAATATGACGATTTGATTACGATAATTTGTCACTGACTCAGGGCAATTGTCTCAGTATTCTCGGCCCAGATCGCTGCCGGGACGGTATCGCCGATGAGAGTTAACAGAGATTGCGCGTCTCGTGCGTCCCGTTCGATTTCGCTGTATGTGACCGACACGATGTCTTTGGCGTCGGATAAGGCCATGTCAAGTCCACGTAAATCGAGGTCGGCGAGTTTTGGAAGCGTGCCAACGGGGCTGTCGACGCCTCCGATGTTGCCACGCAAGCGATCCATCATCCACTTGACGACGCGAACGTTGTCACCGAAACCTGGCCACAGGAATCGCCCACTCTCATCGCGTCGGAACCAGTTCACGTGGAAGACACGAGGAAAGCGCCCAGAGACGCGGAGGCGCTCGCCGATGGTCAACCAGTGGGCCCAGTGGTCACCGACGTTGTACCCGGTGAAGGGCGCCATCGCGAACGGGTCACGGCGAAGTTCGCCGAGAGTTCCTTCGGCTGCCGCGGTGCGCTCGGAGGCCATCGTCGCGCCGAGGTAAACACCGTGAGACCACGAGCGGGCTTCGGTCACGAGGGGCATGGTGTCGGATCGTCGACCACCAAACACAACCGCGTCGACGACGACTCCGCGCGGATCCGCCCAATCGCTCGCGGTGGTCGGGCACTGGTCGATGGCGACGGTGAACCGCGAGTTGGGGTGTGCCGCGGGCGTTCCCGATTTCGGTGTCCAATCCTGGCCGGTCCAATCGGTGAGATGAGACGGCTTATCTTTTGTGAGCCCTTCCCACCACACGTCACCGTCTTCGGTCAAGGCGACGTTCGTAAAGATGGTGTTGCCCCATAGCGTTTGAATGGCCACGGGGTTGGTCGCGTCGCTCGTTCCCGGTGCGACACCGAAGAATCCGGCCTCGGGGTTGATGGCACGTAACAAGCCGTTTTCATCGATCCACATCCAGACGATGTCGTCGCCGAGAGTTTCAACTCGCCATCCCGGAAGAGTCGGTTGCATCATCGCGAAGTTGGTTTTTCCACACGCGCTGGGGAAGGCTGCTGCGATATGCGCGACCTGACCCTCCGGTGACGTGACTCGGACGAGCATCATGTGTTCGGCAAGCCAGCCCTCGTCGCGGGCCATCGCCGACGCGATGCGCAAGGCGAAGGACTTCTTGCCCAACAACGCGTTGCCACCGTAGGCCGAGCCGAATGACCAGATTTCGCGGGTTTCGGGGAAGTGCGTGATGTATTTGGTTGGATTGCACGGCCACGCGACATCGACCTGGCCATCATCAATTGGCGCGCCGACCGAGTGAACCGCCCTCACCCACTCTGCGCCGCCTTCGATGACGTCGAGTGCGATGCGACCCATTCGGGTCATCGTTCCCATCGAGACGACAACGTACGGCGAGTCGGTGATCTCGATCCCGACGCGGGTGACGGGCGACCCAGCTGGCCCCATGAGAAAAGGGACGACATACATCGTTCGACCGCGCATCGATTCGCTAAAGAGCCCCGACAGCGTCGATCGCATGTCGTCGGGGTCGTGCCAATTGTTGGTCGGGCCGGCATCTCGCTCGGATTCCGAACAGATGAACGTTCGCGATTCGACGCGCGCGACATCGTCGGGGTTGCTTCGTGCGAGGAAAGAGTTCGGACGACGTTCGCTATCAAGAGGGATGAGGGTTTCGGATGCGACCATGTCGGCGATGAGTGCTTGGCGCTCTCCGAGTGAACCGTCGCACCACTGAATGTTTGCGGGTGTGGTCAGGTTCGCGATTTCGGACACCCAATCGCGCAGATCTTCCCGAGTAGTTGGCAGAGCACGCGGCGCCTTAGAAGCCGAAGGCTCGGTGCTGGTCGAAAACGGGGGCATGAATCAAGAATTGTCTGCAATAAGTCAACACGCCGACAATTTCGGACGAAAGAAAGCCATTTATTACGTTTTATGAAACTTTTGGCGTAATCTGACACCATGAAAACGTCACCGACACTGGGCCGTCGAATTCGACATTTCCGCCAACGGGCCAACCTGACACTCGATGCCCTGAGCGACAAGGTGGGTCTGTCCGGAAGTCAACTCTCAATTATTGAGAACGGAAAGCGTGAACCCAAGATCGGTCTCGTCACCGCAATCGCCGCGGCACTCGGAGTCAGTGTCGCCACGCTTCTCGAAATAAGTGCGCCGGACGAGCGCAGCGCAAAAGAACTTGAGTTAGACGAGATGCAACACTCAGCGCTCGCCACGCGATTGGGAATTCCATCGACTCGTGTCGGTAAGACTATGAACGACGAGACCCTTGACGCTCTTCTGGGATTGCACCGCGAAATCGTGCGTCGCGAGACAACCGCAATCGCGACTCCCGAAGAAGCTCGGCGTGCAAACACCGAACTGCGGCGCGCGATGCGCGACATCAACAATTACCGCCCGGACCTCGAGGCGATTGGCCAAGACCTCTCAGATCAGGTTGGTCACACCACGGGCGCTCTGACCCACCGCGAAATGAGCCAGATGGCCGAGCGCTACGGTCTCGCCATTATCTACGTGGATGATTTGCCGGAGTCCGCACGCAGCATCACCGATTGGGCCAACGGACACGTCTACCTTCCCCCCGCATCAATCCCCGGCGGACACGGCCTTCGATCGATGGCGATTCAGTCGATTGCCCACCGAATCCTTGGGCACAATGTTCCCTCGAGCTATCCGGAGTTTTTGCAACAACGCCTCGAGATCAACTATGTGGCGGCCGCCGCCATCATGCCGGGTCGCCAAGCCGTCGAATTCCTGACCAAAGCGAAGGCTGAGCGCAACATCGCCGTCGAGGATTTCCGTGACGCGTTCGGGGTCACCCACGAATTCGCGTCGATGCGATTTACCAACCTTGCGACGAGTCATCTTGACATTCCGGTTCACTTCCTGCGGGTCGGACACGAAGGTGCGGTCTACAAGGCATACGAAAACGACGGGCTGCCGATCCCGACCGACGTCACGGGGGCGGTCGAAGGACAGCGGCTTTGCCGACAGTGGAGTGCACGGGTCGCACTCGAACGCGTCAATCGAACCACCGAATACCATCAGTACACGGATACACCCGACGGGACGTTTTGGGAATCGACGCAGACGGGATCGGGAGTTGACGGGAACTTTTCGATTACCGTCGGGGTTCCCTTCGCCGAGTCGAAGTGGTTCCGAGGACGCGACACCGCCGATCGCAAGTCGTCGACCTGTCCCGACCCAACGTGTTGTGTGTTGCCGACCGATGAACTTAGCGCGAAATGGTCAGGAAACACCTGGACGAGCGCCGCGATGCACTCTCAGGTGCTCACTCCACTTCACCGAGGAAGTTTCCCCGGAGTGGACGATCGAGCGGTGTTCGAATTCCTCGAGCGGCACTCTGCGCAGTAGTACGCTGGTCCCACAAGCCCCTTTAGCTCAGTGGATAGAGCGTCTACCTCCGGCGTAGAAGGTCGCAGGTTCGAATCCTGTAGGGGGTACCCCTCAACTCACCTGATGAGCGACTTAAGATGGACGTATGAACCCCGACGCGTTGAGTACCGCCATTGCCGAGGCAACGCGTGTGGTCATCGGCGCTCGCGATGAGGCGGTCGCAGCGGAAATCACGGAGTCAATGGTCGCCCTCGAGCGGCCAAAAAATCGCGAACACGGGGATTGGGCGACGTCGATTGCCCTAAAGGTCGCCAAGCGCGTTGATATGAATCCACGCGACGTTGCGGCCGAGCTTCACTCGGCACTCTCGGCGATTCCGGGAATCAAGGTGGTTGACATCGCGGGACCGGGATTCCTCAACATCACACTAGAGGCGGCGGCAGCCGGCGAAATTGCTCGAACCATTGTGACGGCAGGTGCCACGTTTGGTCACAATGACACTCTTGCCGGACAGTCGATTAACCTCGAATTTGTGTCGGCCAACCCAACCGGACCGTTGCACATTGGGCATACACGGTGGGCTGGGCTGGGCGATTCCATCGGTCGCGTTCTGCGAGCTTCCGGCGCAACGGTAGCCAGTGAGTTTTACATTAATGACGCCGGCGCACAAATGGAGGTCTTCGGTGAATCCGTCCTTGCGGCAGCACTCGGTGAACCGACCCCCGACAACGGATATCCAGGGGAATACGTTCAGGAACTGGGCAAGACCGCGCGTGAGCGTCGCCCGGACCTCGGTGAACTTCCCCGTGACGAGGCGATCGTTATCGCCCGCGATATCGGGTATCAACTGCAGTTGCAGGAAATCAAGGATTCGCTGACGCAATTCAATGTCGAATTCGACGTGTGGTTCAGCGAACGCGACTTGCACGCCGGTGGCGACACCTCGCTGGTTGAGAAGGCGATAGAACGTCTCCGAGCACAAGGCCACGTTTACGACGATGACGATGCCGTGTGGGTTCGCACGACCGACTTCGGCGACGACAAAGACCGCGTGATTCGCCGAGGCAATGGTGTTCACACCTATTTCGCTGCCGATGCCGCGTACTATCTGTCCAAGGGCGACCGCGGTTACCAACATAAGATCTACCTTTTGGGCGCTGACCATCATGGTTATGTTCATCGCCTCAAAGCGCTCGCGGGCGCGGCGGGCGATGACCCCAACAAGGACATCGAAATCCTGATCGGTCAACTCGTCAGCATTAATGGCGCAAAGCTGTCGAAGCGCGCGGGCAACGTCATCGAACTGAATGACCTTCGTGAGTGGCTCGGTACTGATGCGCTGAGGTATTCGCTAGCTCGATACCCCGCCGATTCGCCGCTGTCGCTAGACCCGGAACTCCTGACCAAGAAGTCGAATGACAACCCGGTCTTTTATGTTCAATACGCGCACGCGCGAACCTGCGCCGTTGCCCGGAATGCGACCACCGCGGGTGTCGACCGATCAGTGTTTCGAGCCGAACTGCTCGACCACCCGACCGAGGCAGACCTTGCGAATGCGCTCGCTGACTTCCCGCGTGTAGTCGCCCAGTCGGCCACGCTGCGCGAACCCCACCGCGTTGCGCGTTACCTCGAGGAACTTGCTGCGTTCTACCACCGTTGGTATGACAACTGTCGTGTTACTCCGCTCGGTGACGACGATGTTGACGACGCACACCGCACGCGGCTCTGGCTCAACGATTCCGCAGGTCAGGTTTTGCGCAATGGGCTCGACCTGTTGGGCGTCAGCGCACCGGAGCGCATGTGAGTCAATTCACGCCCGAGCAGAGCGCCGCGATTCGCGCGGAGTTCCCCGAACTGTCAGAAACCGTCAGTGGGCATCCGCTCGTCTACCTCGACACAGCAGCGACGAGCCTTCGACCGCGAATTGCGGTCGACATCGAATCCGAATTCGCACTGCGGCATACCGCGGCGGTGAATCGAGGGGCTCATTCACTCGCCGCCGAAGCGACCGAGGCCTACGACGACGCGCGTGCGTCGATCGCCGCGTTCGTCGGTGCGCGACCAAACCAACTCGTCTTCACCTCCAACGCGACGGAATCAATCAACCTCGTTGCCCTCGCCATGAGATTGGCATCCTCCGTCGGGTCACCCCCTCGATTCGCCCTCGCAGCCGGCGACGAGATTGTTGTGTCCGAGGCTGAACACCATGCGAACCTCATCCCGTGGCAAGAGGTAGCCCAGCAGACGGGCGCTGTTATTCGTGTCGCCCCCATCACGGATGGCGGAGAGTTGACGGCCGAGGCCGTGAAATCGGTTGTGTCCGACCGAACCCGCATCGTCGCGGTGTCGGCCGTCTCCAATGTGCTCGGAATCACGAACCCCGTGCGTGCCATCGCCGACCTCGGCCGAGCCGCAGGAGCGCTTGTTGTTGTTGACGCGTGTCAATCCGCCGCGCACGGACGCATCGATGTCGAATCGTACGGTGCAGATTTCGTTGTGTTCTCGGCTCACAAAATGTATGGTCCGACCGGCATCGGTGCGCTGTGGGGGACGACGGAAATCCTCGACGAAATGCCAGTGGTTCTGACGGGAGGCTCGATGATCACGCGCGTCGATTACGATTCGTCCGATTACCTTCCCGCCCCGGCAAAGTTCGAGCCGGGAACACCGCGACTCACGCAGGCAATCGGGTGGGCGGAATCACTTCGTTTTGTCGAGTCGGTCGGTGTCGACGCAATCTCGGCACACGAGGAATCGCTCGGCGCAGAACTGTTCGCCGGTGTCGCTGACATTCCGAACGTTCGTATCTTGGGAAACTCAAATGGTGTTCATCGCGTCGGGCTCGTGAGTTTCGCCGTTGAGGGTGTTCACCCCCACGACGTCGGTCAGTACCTTGACTCGCGCGGAATCGCGGCGCGCGTCGGGCACCATTGCGCCCAACCGCTGCACAAGCGTCTGGGCGTTGACTCATCGACGCGGTTCTCACTCGGGATGTATTCGACCGCGGATGATGTCGCTCTCGCTGTCGCGGCGCTCGCCGACGTTCGGGAATTCTTCGGGGAAGACTAATGGAATTCGACGACTTGTACCAACAGATCATCCTCGACCACAACAAAAAGCGAGTGGGATACGGACTGCAACCTGGCGGATTTCCCTCTCACCAATACAACCCGACCTGCGGCGACGAATTGACGTTGACGGTTCGACTCTCGGAGGACGGCTCCACCATCACCGCCGTCGAATGGGAGGGTAAGGGCTGCTCGATTTCTCAAGCGTCGGCGTCGCTCATGACATCCGAAGTGACGGGAATGTCGGTCGTCGAATTTGAGTCGTTCGCAAACGGATTCCGTGATGCGATGAGATCCCGCGGAACAATTTCACTGTCGGAAGACGAGTACGGCGATCTTGCTGCACTGTCCGGTGTCTCAAAGTTTGTTGCCCGAGTCAAATGCGCGATGTTGGCTTGGGTCGCCGCCGAGGACAGCCTGATTCTGACCCGCGAGTCGCTAAACTGACTCAATGCCTGAAGGCCCGCCCGTGTTAAGGAAAACTCATTGATTGAATATCGAAACCTTCGAATTGCGCTTCTCGGTGCGGGAAGTGTTGGCGCGCAGGTTGCGGACCAGATTCTTAATCACGGAGATGAGTTGGCCGCGCGAATTGGCGCTGGTATCGAGTTGATCGGGGTTGCCGTTCGCGACCCGAAATCGAAGCGTTCGGTGGACATTCCCGCTCACCTCATCACGACCGACGCCGCCAAACTTGTTCGCGAAGCTGACATCGTCATTGAACTGATGGGGGGCATCGAGCCGGCGCGCACGCTCATTCTCGATGCAATCAACGCGGGTGCCGACATCGTCACCGCAAACAAAGCATTGCTGGCGCACCACAGCACCGAGATTTTTGAGGCCGCCGCCCAGGTTGGCGCGCAGGTCTACTACGAAGCAGCCGTTGCGGGAGCGATTCCCATCATCCGCCCGCTTCGCGATTCTCTGGCTGGCGACCGAGTGACGCGAATCCTCGGAATCGTGAACGGAACCACCAACTTCATCCTCGATCGCATCGACACACTGGGCGAATCAATGGAGGACTCGCTCGCCATGGCGAAAAAGCTTGGATACGCCGAAGACAACAGCAGCGCAGACATCGAAGGATACGACGCAGCGCAAAAGGCGTCGATTCTCGCATCTCTTGCCTTCCACACCCACGTGCCGATCGACCTCGTCTATCGCGAAGGAATCACCGAAATCACTCTCGACCAGGTCCGCGCCGCCAGGCAAGCCGGTTACGTCGTGAAACTGCTCGCGATTTGTGAGCGGGTCGTCTCGGCAGACGGAACCGAGGGCGTGAGCGCGCGCGTATACCCCGCCATGGTTCCCGACACTCACCCACTTGCTGCCGTCCACGGCGCGAACAACGCGGTTTTTGTCGAAGCCGAACTTGCCGGTCCGTTAATGTTTTACGGTGCCGGCGCTGGCGGGGTTCAGACGTCGTCAGCTGTCCTCGGAGACCTCGTGTCGGCCGCGCGTCGCCATGTGATTGGGGGTCCGGGCGT
>WLFX01000079.1 GCA_009703545.1 Actinomycetota bacterium | reverse complement strand
GGTCGCGTCCTTCTCGTCGCCGGACAGACGACCGTGAATCATCTCGACCCGGCGACCAGGCAGTGCGGCTCGAACAACGGGCAGAATCTCGGTCACGCTGGCGCGAGGTGCAGCCGCGGGGATGTCCTCGACCAGGTCGGCATCGCCATCGGACGTCGTTGCATCAATCGCGGAGCACACGACGAAGCCCTGTCGACCGGCGTCAATCTCTTCGCCGAGCCGCGTCCACACACGAGAAATCCACGCAGGATGATCGACGAGAGGAACAACGTGCGAGGTGATCGGAGCGCGACCGGCGGGCAGAGTCCGAATCGTCGAGATATCGAGGTCGCCAAATACCGTCATTGCGACCGTTCGAGGTATCGGGGTTGCGGTCAGGACGAGCACGTGCGGCGAGTTCCCCTTGCGCTTGAGGGTGTCGCGTTGCTCGACACCGAAGCGGTGCTGTTCGTCCACGACGACGAGCGCAAGTTCATTGAACGTAACCGCGTCAGCGAGCAGCGCGTGAGTACCAATGACAAGGCGGGCCGAGCCGCTCGCAACCGCGAGTTGAGCCCGTTTTTTCTGCACCGCCGGAAGACTGCCGACGAGCAGGGTCGGATTCAACCCCTCGGCGAGGGCTCCGAGAGTGGCGACGATCGACCTCGCGTGCTGCGTTGCGAGGACTTCCGTCGGAGCAATCAGCGCGGCCTGCCCGCCATCCTCAATTGCAGTGAGCATCGCGCGGATGGCGACGAGCGTCTTCCCCGAACCGACCTCACCCTGAACGAGACGATTCATCGGTCGGGCGCGCGCCATGTCCTCGTCAATCTCGGCTCCCACCGTTGATTGGTCGGCCGTTAGTTCGAACGGCAACGCCGAATCAAACTGAGCGCGAAGAACCCCTGGAGTTCTGGGCATCGACACAGCCTCGGCGGCACGAAGTCGATCTCGAAGCAACGCGGTTTGAACCAAGAACGCCTCGTGGAATCGAAGGGTGTCGCGCGCCGTGCGCCACTCGCCATGGTCGGTTGGACGATGAATCCCGCGGATCGCCTCGGTCAACGACACGAGCCCGCGATCCTCTCGAACCGATTCGGGCACCGGGTCATCGAGTTCGGGAAGGACATCGAGCACGACGCCCAGCGCTTTCGCGATTTGCCACGACGCGACCGTGCTCGTTGCCGGATAGATCGGAATGGGCGTCTTCGCCCAGAGTTCAGCGACCTCGTCCGAGACGTTCTCGTCCTCATCAAACAATTCGTAATCGGGATGGGTCAGTTGCCGTTGACCGCGGAACTCGCCGACCTTTCCCGCAAAGATTCCACGCACACCGCGGCGAAGGGAGTTCGCTCGCCAGGCTTGGTTGAAAAACGTCAGCGACAGGGTTCCGGTTCCGTCCGAAATCACGATTTCGAGAAGCGAACCCTTCCGCCCATTCATCGGCCGATTATTGACTCGAACCACCTCGGCCACGATTGTCACCGACTCGTCGAGGGGAAGGGAATCGAGCGCTGTCAGTTCACCGCGTTCAGCGTATCGTCGCGGGTAATGACCAAGAAGCCCACCGACAGTGTCGAACCCGAACGCCTTAGTCAGTGCCTTCGCCGTTCGGTCGCCGATTACCCGCGGAAGCGGGGTGTCAAGGAATGCGGCGGTTTCAGTCACGGTTTTACGCTACCCCCGCTCCACGGCGCTTTCCGTGATTGGGGCCGTGGTCGCTAATCTTGGGGCGTGACGCGAATCATCTCCGGAGCCGCCGGTGGCCGAACCCTCACCGTTCCGGCCACGGGAACCCGACCGACCGCCGACCGCGTTCGCGAAGCCGTCTTTTCGCGCTTCGACGCCCTCACGACGATTACAGGTGCTCGCGTTCTCGACCTCTATGCAGGATGCGGGGCGGTTGGACTCGAGGCTGCGTCCCGCGGTGCATCACGCGTCGATCTCGTCGACAACTCGGAAAAGGCCGTCAAGGTCATGTCCAAGAACACCGCGCTCGTCGCCCCCGCCGTGCCGAACTGCTCGATACGCGTCCACCGATCGAGCGTCGCCGGATTCGTCGGCGCAAGCGCGGAAACGTGGGATGCGGTATTCATCGACCCGCCGTATGAGATGGACAACGCAGCGCTCCTCACGACCATGACGCTGTTGTTACCGCGACTGTCACCCGACGCAGTCGTTGCCGTAGAGCGAGCGAGCCGCGACCCCGAGCCAGAATGGCCCGTGGGTTACGGAGTTCTCGCCCCCAAGGATTACGGCGAGACGCGGGTTTACTGGCTCGACGTCGCCGAATAATCAGCGAACGGGTCCCACCCTCCGCGCGAATCAAACGGCACTCCGTCGACCATCACCCCGTCACCCGGGGCGACTCGGCCGACCACGCGGAATTCGGCCGGCAGTTTCGCATTGAGCGGAAAGCACGCCAACATCGCGTGGTCTTCACCACCTGTCAAAGCATCGATGTCACCCACGGCGGACAGATCGAAATCGATGGCGACACCGCTCGCTGTGGCGATGCGACGCGCGTCCAACACCAGACCATCGCTCACATCCAACATTGCCGTGGCCCCGGCCAGCGCGGCGGCGCGACCAGCGGCAATCGGGGGCTCGGGACGCAATTGTGCGGCGACGTCGACAGGATGAGACGCCCATGCCTCTGCTACCGCCACCGGATCAATGGATCCGTCAGGGGATATCGCGCGATCGAACAAAATGTCGAGACCACGCTTGGCGTTGCCGAGCGGCCCCGCAACGGCAACAACGTTTCCGATGGACGCGCCCGAACGCGTCACGGGCTCGACGCCATCGAATTCCCCCAGCGCCGTAACCGCGAGCATCACGAGCGGCGCGTTCGACAGGTCCCCGCCCACCACACCGCAGCCAGGGGCGAGAGCCGTTGCGGCGTCATGGAAGCCGCGCGCGATGTCCTCAACGAATCGGACGGTGGTAGCGGCTGGCGCGGCCAGACCGACAACGAGAGCCGTTGGCGTCGCCCCCATCGCCGCGATATCCGCGAGATTCGTTGCACACGCCTTCCACCCGATGTCGTACCCCCTCGACAGACCGATGCGAAAATCGGGGCCCTCGATCATGAGATCGGTCGTCACGGGGACGCGCCCGTCGGGAACCGTCACAATCGCACAATCGTCTCCGGGGCCAAGTGTGGTGCGTCGCGACGACGGCAGAATCGGAAAGATGCGTGCGAGCGTAGCGCCCTCACCGATTTCTCCGATTGTCGCATCCGTCGCGTTCACGGTTCAACGGTAGCCTGAAAGCGATGCGTGCACGACTCCTTTTCCCCAGCCTCGCCCTCCTCGGGCTGCTGTCCGGTTGCGCGGGAACCGTTGCACTCCAGCCCGCGGACGCCGCAAACGATCCGGCGTGCGCAGAAGTCATGGTTCGCGTGCCCGACGTCGTTGCGGGCCTCGAGCGTCGTTCCACCAACGCACAATCTACGGCGGCGTGGGGCGACCCGGCTGCCGTGATTTTGCGATGCGGGCTTCCCGACGGTGGACCGTCGGCACTCCCCTGCTTCACCGTGGACAACGTGGACTGGCTCCGCGATGATGCAAACGATCCGAACTTCACCTTCATCACCTACGGACGAAACCCCGCGGTCGAAGTGCTGATCGACTCGACCACGGTGAGCGGAACCACCGCTCTCTCGGATTTGGCGCTTGCGGTGGGAACGCTCGAACCTTTGCGTTTCTGTGTCGATACGACGGACGTCCTCGGCAACTGACTCGGCGGCACCGATCCCCGCTCTCCATCACCCGTTTCGGTTACTCTCACCCGTTTTCCCATATTGCGGGGGTGCGGAACGATTCTGCAGACATTTCGGAGGTTTCACACCGTTTGCGCAGACATTTCGCGAATTGTGCGAAACCTGGGCGATTTTGATCGCAATGTCTGCAGAAACAAGGTAACCCAGCTAACCAAGCTGAATTCGCTGCACAATCTCGCTACCCAAATTCTTTGTGGCAACCAATTCACCTAAATCCCACGTTCGTGGAGACCGATTGACCGGTGACCCGCGTCCTCGCCCACAGAGACCGTTTTCGTTTCCACCAACGTCGGGATTCGCAGTTTTGGTTACCCAAAACGTTGGATGGACGGGTGGATGGACGGGTGGATGGACGGGTGGATGGACGGGTGGATGGACGGGTGGATGGACGGGTGGATGGACGGGTGGATGGACGGGTGGACGGACGGACGGGCCGATCCGCGAATGGACGGATGGGGGCTAGTTCAGGCCGAGGAGCTTGGCCGAGATGCCGCCCGCGGCACGAAGTGCTACTCCGCCACCGTGTCCTGCCTGAGGGAACACGACGCGGCGGTCGCGCGCCTCGATGAGAGCATCGCGCAGAATTGTCAGCGCGGGGTGCTTGGGTGCCCATAGGTAGAGCGACAGTGCGCCGGGAATCGAATTTACTTCGTTCACAACGAGTTCTCCCGACTTCTCGTCGAGCAGCAGGTCGAGTCGAACAACTCCCGTCAATCGTGTGACGTCGGCCACCGCACGCGCCAGTTCCGCCGCGCGCTCGTGAATCTTTGCCGGATATTTCGCGGGGAATTCGCGGGGAGCGCTCGAAAGGCCCGCGTCCGAACCAGCGCCGCCGGCAAGGTACTTTTCGGCATAGGAATACAGCCCAGAATCGTCGCCCCCGCGAAGCGGTTTTTCGAGATCAGTCAATTCGAGGGCGGGGAAAGTGCGGAAGCCGATGTTGAGGTCGACGAGGTTTGGTTTGTAGGGCTCGAGCACCGCCCCGTTTTTCAGGTGCGGACTGTTCTGCGCGAGTGCTCGCGCCGATGCGAGGTCGTCAGCGATTTCAATGCCGATCGATGAACCTCCGAAACGCGGTTTGACGATGTACGGTCCTTTGTAGCCGGGCTCGGTCGTTACCGAGACAGAACGGCGCGGCAGTGTCGGGATTCCCGCGGATTCCATCAGGCCGCCGAAGGCCAACTTGTCCATGCCGACCGCACCAGCGAAAAGTGTCGAACCGGTCGCGGGGATTCCCATTGCATCGAATATCGCGGCGGCTCCACCCCCCTCACCGATACCCCCGTGTAAACAGAGCAGTGCGGCGTCGATGTCGAGCGCACCCGACCCGAAGGACTTTTTGGAATAGAAACCGGGCTCAGGGGCGAGTCGTACCTCGAGTTGCTTGGCCGACTTCGGCGGACCCTCGAGATAATCCTTCGCTTCGGTGCCATTTGGCACGAGGAACCATTCGCCCGACGGCGCCCAGTAAATCGGGTGAACCGTGTCACCGCCATCGGTCAAGACTCGTTCGGCTTGCAGTCCGGTCAGAATCGAAATCTCGTGCTCGGGGCTCGGCCCGCCAAAAACCACGGCCCAGGGTCGTGTGGCGCTCATCGGATTCCCGTCTGGCTCCCCTGCCCCGGAAGCCGGCATTTACGCGTAATGATCGGGCAGGTCGTTTTCGACAAGAATAACGCCCGAAGCGCCGGCGCGTTCGAGGGCGGCGGCCATGGCGGTGGGCCTGTCGGCAAAAACCTTCGCAGACG
>WLFX01000078.1 GCA_009703545.1 Actinomycetota bacterium | reverse complement strand
CGCGACCCCCTCGTCGTCGATCTCGGTTACGGCGCCATGCCGCACACGACGCTCGAACTGGCTGACCGGCTTTCGACCGTCCAGCCCGGGCTTCGCGTGGTCGGCATCGAAATCGACCCAGAACGAGTGTCGAGTGCCCAAACGAGCGCGACTGAACGGGTCTCGTTCATCCGTGGCGGTTTTGAAATTCCGCTGCCCGAGAATCGCACCGCAGAAATCATTCGCGCTTTCAATGTGCTGCGTCAATACGACGAGTCAGAGGTCTCTGAAATTTGGACGAGGGTTCAGGCACGGCTCTCGTCGGATGGAATCTTCCTCGATGGAACCTGCGACGAAATCGGACGCGTTGCCACATGGGTTTCACTTGGCACAAACGGACCCGAAACACTAACCGTCGCACTTCGCCTAGCCGACCTGGAAATGCCCAGCATTGCCGCCGAGCGCTTGGTCAAAGCGCTGATTCATCGAAACATCGAGGGTGAAGAAATCCACCGGTTCTTCGGAGACCTTGATCGTCACTGGACGGTCTCTGCACCATTACAGGTTTATTCACCCAGTCAGCGATGGATTGCCGCCGTGCGAGCCATGAAGGATTCGGGGTGGCCGATTCAGGGAACCGCGAGCGTGTGGCGTCTCGGCGAGATTACGGTCGACTGGGACGCAGTCTCTCCGCGGCGGTAGCGCCAGCGCTCGGGGGAACAAGCACGTCCTGCGTCGCTGCAAGCGGGTGCTCGTCGTGCATCACAATCAATTCGGTGGTCACGTCGACGGTTCGCTTGATCACCGCGAGCGCCACGGGACCGTCGTCAAAATGGTTTCCGGCGGTGGTGACTGTGCCGACCACATCGCCATTCAACATCACCAAATCGCCGGCTTCGGCAAAAACCGATTCCGAACCGTCGAGGTGAAGTCGCACGAGTCGCCTCGGCGGGTGTCCGACGTTGTGAATCTTGGACACCGTCTCTTGCCCCGGATAGCACCCTTTGGACAAATGCACCGCGGTTCGGAGCCAATCAAGCTCGTGCGGGAGGGATCGATCGTCGACCTCCGCCATCGATGGTCGCCCGGCGACGACGCGCAACGGATCAACAAAGTCAGCACCGAGCACGTCGACGTTCGGTTGTTCCCCGGCGGGAAGCAACGTTTCCACCCACGCCCACCCGGGAATCACGAGGTCCCCGTACGTGATACCGCCGGGGACGACCGTTGGCCACGGGTCGATCCAAGCGAGGTCGCCGAACGCGACGGCTCCGCCCCACACCGAGAACCGGGTCGTCACATCGAGGGCCTGGACGTCTTCCATGAAGATTCGGGCGTCGAGCCAGGCCGCAACATCCGCCCCCGAAGTCCCTGGAACAATGAGGAGAGTGCCGTCGATCGATTCGAGAACGTGAATGCTGTGTTGGATACGTCCCTGACCGTCTAGTTCAAGGGCATCGCGCGAGTCTCCGACAGCGAGACCGCGAAGGTCTTGACTGAGCGTCGCGTTGAGGACGTCGAATCGGTCTGGTCCGGTGACGAGTACGACGCCCGCCTCGATGGAAACCGCCGCGTCCCCCTCGACCAATCGTCGTTGGTCGACGAAAGGGTTGGACATCGCTAGCGCTGACCGCGAAAGAGCCGAACGAGAACCACGATGCTCGTGAAGCCGATTGCGACAAACGCGAGTCCCAACAGCGCCAAGAAGAACATTTCGAACCAGAAGATCATGGGTCTAGCCTAAACCGTATCGGGCCAACGCGACCCCGATGCCGACGGCGCCGATGACAAGACTTCCCGCTGTCGTGAACGCGAGCCGATTGACCAGGCCTTGCTTCCGCTGCATCGACAACTGAACGACAAACGACAAGACAAGCGAAGCGCCGATTGTCGCCGAAATTACGGCCGCCCACTGGGCAGACCCGAACGCCACCGCATATGCGGTACCCGCAAGAGCGACAATCCATGAGGGCAGTGCGGATGCGATTCGGCGGGGCATGTCACCATGCTAAACGCGCCTAGACTTTAACGAATCGTGGGAGGGGTGGGTCGTGTCTCGAATACTGTTACTTTCCCCATCGTCCGCTTCGGTCATTCCCGCTCTGGCGTTGTTGCCACATGATTTAACCCTCGCGCCGCTCGCCCCTCAATCGCTGGCTACTCACCCCGACGTCGACCTCGTGCTCATCGACGGCGTGACCGACTTGATCGGGGCGAAATCCATGTCGTCGATCCTGTCTTCAGCTCAGTTGCCCGTGCCCGTCCTCATCGTGGTGTCCGACACGTCGTTGTCTGTCCTCGACCGTTCATGGGGAATCACGGATTTTTTGCTGCCATCAGCTTCTCTCGCAGAAGTCGATGCACGAATCCGTCTGGCCGTTCAGTCCGCGAGTGGCACCGTGGCAACCGGGTTGAGTCACTCTGGGGTTTCCATCGACGAGTCGAGTTACCAGGCCACCGCCAGTGGAAGGCCCCTTGACCTCACGTTCAAAGAGTTCGAATTGTTAAGGTATTTGGTCGCAAATCCGGGTCGCGTGTTCACCCGCGAGCAATTACTCTCAGACGTATGGGGTTACGACTACTTTGGGGGAACACGAACCGTCGACGTTCATGTTCGCCGCCTCCGCTTCAAACTCGGAGAGCGTGAATCCGTGATCGGGACAGTTCGCAACGTCGGTTATCGATTTGCACCCACAGGAGAAGACGAATGAGCGAGACGAACCCCACCACGGGGTCCACCGACGCCGAACTCGACGACGATTGGGAGGAATCCCCCCCGGCGAACGACGCCTCGCTCCCCAGCAATCGGTTTTTTGACCGCGAATTGTCGTGGCTCGCCTTCAACGGCCGTGTCCTCGAACTCGCGAAGGACGAATCGATTCCTCTTCTTGAGCGGGTGAACTTTCTTGCCATCTTTGCCAACAACCTCGACGAATTCTTCATGGTCCGCGTCGCGGGCCTGAAGCGCCGACTCGAAACGGGAATTGCTGCTCACAACAATGTCGGTCGGGGGCCTCAACAGGTTTTGTCCGATATCCATGCGGCCGCCTACGCGCTGCAAATTGACCATGCTCGTGTCGCCACGGACATCATTCGACCCGCCATGGAGCTCGCTGGTGTCGCCATCACGTCAATTGATGAATTGTCACCCGCCGACCGAAAGACGGTTGACGAGTTATTCGTCTCTCAGATTTTTCCGGTACTCACCCCGCTCGCCGTCGACCCAGCGCACCCGTTTCCCTACATCTCGGGCCTGTCGTTGAATTTGGCGGTTCGGGTGCAAAATCCGAAGTCGGGCGAAGAGAACTTCGCTCGCGTCAAGGTGCCGGCGATTTTGCCCCGATTTGTCGAGTTGCCTACCTCGGGCGACGGAACGATTCGGTTCCTTCCGCTCGAAGATCTCATCGCTCACCACCTCGGTTCCCTGTTCCCTGGGATGGCGATTCTCGATCACCATTTTTTCCGGGTCACTCGCAATGAAGACCTCGAGATCGACGAGGACGACGGCGAAAACCTCCTCAAAGCGCTCGAGAAAGAACTTTCGCGACGTCGATTTGGCGCCCCGATTCGACTTGAAATTAGTGACGACATGGACGCCGTCACACTCGATTTGCTCATTCGCGAACTTGGAATGGACGAGGGTGAGGTCTATCGTCTCCCCGGAATCCTCGGGCTCGACCAGCTCTTTCAAGTCACCCGCGTCGACCGGCGAGAGCTTAAGTTTGCCCCACACGTGCCCACAACAGTCCTTCAGTTCCAACCGTCTGAACCCGGTACGCCAGCAGATTTGTTTGGAGCACTCAATGAGGGCGAAGTGATTGTTCACCACCCTTACGAGTCATTCGCGACGAGTGTCCAAGCGTTTGTTGAGCAAGCCGCGACAGACCCCAACGTGCTCGCCATCAAGCAGACCTTGTACCGCACGTCGGGCGACTCCCCCATTGTTCGATCGTTGATCACGGCCGCTGAGTCCGGCAAAGCGGTGCTCGCTCTCGTCGAAATCAAGGCGCGATTCGACGAGCAGAACAACATCACGTGGGCAAGACAACTCGAACGCGCCGGCGTGCACGTCGTCTACGGGCTTGTCGGGTTGAAAACCCACTGCAAACTGACCCAGGTGGTTCGTCGTGAAAAGTCGGGCGACATCTCGTACTACTCACACATCGGAACGGGAAATTACAACCCGAAGACAAGCCGCACCTATGAAGACCTTGGCCTGTTCACGAGTTCGGCCGAGGTCGGCGCGGAATTGACCCGGTTGTTCAACGAACTCAGCGGCTACGCAATCGAAAAGAAGTTCAAACGGCTCCTCGTCGCTCCACGGTATTTGCGTAACGGCTTGCTCAAAAACATTGCCCGGGAAACCGAAGCTGCCCTCGCAGGCGAGAAATCGGGCATCCGCCTCAAAATGAACTCACTCGTGGACGAAACAATCATCGACGCACTTTATCGCGCCAGCCGTGCCGGGGTCCCCATCGATGTGTCCGTGCGCGGAATCTGTTCGCTCGTACCCGGTCGAGCGGGATTGTCTGAGACCATTCGCGTGCGCAGCGTGCTGGGACGTTATCTCGAACACTCCCGCATCTATTCGTTCTACAACGGCGGCAAGCCCTCGATGTACATCGGCAGTAGCGACATGATGCATAGAAACCTCGATCGGCGAATCGAGGTGCTGGTCAAAATCGAGACCCCCGAACACCTCGAACGAATCGATCATCTTTTCGAATTGCACATGAGCGACTCGTCGTCGACGTGGTCACTCGCAGAAAACGGTGAGTGGACCCGCCACAACGGACTGGCTGGCGAGCTCGCCGACATTCAGGACACGCTCATGTCCGAATACACGGCACGAAACTCGCGGGGAAAGACCAAGTGAGTAAGTCCGAACCGGTCGTCGCGGCGGGCGCGGTCCCGTGGCGTGTGGTCAACGGGAAACTGCAGGTACTCGTCGTCTATCGCAAACAACATCGAGACGTGTCAATTCCCAAGGGCAAAGTCGACCCAGGTGAGACACTGCCCCACACCGCTGTCCGGGAAGTTTTCGAAGAGACCGGCCTGAGGGTAAACCTCGGACCGTCGCTCGGCTCGGTCCATTACGTTCAGCCAACCAATGGCAAACCAAAGATTGTGCACTATTGGGCGGCCGAGGTCGACCCCGTCGCCGAAGCCAAATCGAAATTTGTTTCCAACGACGAGATCTTTGCCCTCGAGTGGCTCAGTGCGAAAAAAGCAATCGCTGCGTTGACCTACGAGCACGACCGCGAACTGATCGACGACGTGCGTTCTTTGTGGAAATCGGGTTCAATGGACACCTTCCCTCTGATCATTGCCCGTCACGGCAAAGCGACCGCTCACGATCAATGGGACGGACCGGATTCGCTTCGCCCACTCGTAGCACAGGGCATGCAACAAGCTCGCGACATTGCCGGCGGTCTCGCCGCATTTGGCCCAGTGACAATCATTTCGTCTCCCGCAATTCGATGTCTTCAAACAGTCGCGCCGTTATCGTACAAGCAGGGAATGGAGATTCGAGAGTCAGGCAAAAT
>WLFX01000077.1 GCA_009703545.1 Actinomycetota bacterium | reverse complement strand
GCTGATTTCGAGTCTCGCGGACGGCACTCGAGGCCGCAGGCTACGACATTGTGTGCCACGGGTTGTCGCAGTGGAACGGTGTGGCCTTTGTGTCGCGACTCCCGATGACCGACTCCACCGTTGGATTTGACGGGATGCCCGGGTTTGCCAAGGATCACGACGGGGAAGACCCGCCACTTGAGGCTCGCGCGATCGGCGTCACGGTTGGCGGAATTCGTCTATGGAGCCTGTACGTCCCCAACGGGCGGTCGCTCGCCGACCCGCATTTCGATTACAAGTTGCGTTGGCTCGACGCTCTGCGAACATCGACCGCGACAGAAATGGCGACATTTGATCAGCTCGCGATCATGGGTGATTTCAACATCGCTCCATTCGACGAGGACTGTGGTGACCCGCGGATGATTCCTGGCCTGTCAACTCACATTTCACCCCTCGAGCGAGAGTCATTTGCGAAATTCGAATCGATAAACCTGACCGACTGCGTGCGGCCGAGCGTCCCTGAGGGCTACACCTATTGGGATTACAAAAACTTATCCTTCCCGCGCAATGAGGGTTTGCGAATCGACTTTATTCTTGGGTCGCCCGCATTCGCAGCGAGTGTCACCGATGCCTACATCGACCGAGATCAACGCAAAGGTGAACAACCGAGCGACCACGTTCCCGTGGTGGTTGAAATCGGAGTGGCGGGCGAGGATGATGACCGACCGATGTTTTGGTGACAGACGAACGGCAGAATAGACACGTGACCCTCCACGACCAGAACCGAATCACCTTTGCCAGTGACAACTATGCCGGTGTGCACCCACAGATCCTCGAAGCACTGTCGGCCGCCAACGACGGACATGTCAGCGCCTACGGGGATGATCCGTACACCGCGCAGCTCGGTGCCGTCATCACGGAACATTTTGGACCGACGGCGGAAATCTTCCCTGTCTTCAACGGCACCGGCGCCAATGTCCTCGCGCTCACCGCGGTCATGCCCCGCTGGGGTGCCGTAATTTGTTCGGCCGACGCCCACATCCACACCGACGAGGGTGGAGCACCTGAACGCATCACCGGGCTCAAGTTGTACCCGGTCAAAGCCCCTCACGCAAAACTCACCCCAGAGCTCGTCGCGACTGAGGCGTGGGGGTACGGTTTCGAACACCGTGCGCAACCGCTGGTTCTTTCGATCACTCAGACCACCGAGCTCGGCGGGGTATATTCACTCGCCGAAATTCGTGCTCTCGCCGACTTCGCTCACTCGATGGGAATGGTCGTCCACATGGACGGTGCTCGGCTCTGGAACGCCGCCGCCGCGCTCGGTGTGACGTTCCGTGAGATGACGGTTGACTGTGGTGTCGACATCGTCAGTTTTGGTGCGACCAAAATCGGTGCGATGGGGGCGGAGGCGGTAGTCGTCATCAACCCCGCGGTCGCCCCGGGAATGTTGTTCCTTCGCAAATCGATTGGGCAACTCGGCAGCAAACTGCGGTTCGTGTCGGCTCAATATCTCGCGCTGTTGACCAACGACCTTGGAATGAATGCCGCTCGACACGCAAACGCCATGGCCGCCGTGTTGCGAACCACGCTCGATGCGATGGTCGCCGAGGGATCGGCTCCGGGGCTCATGTTCACCCACCCTGCCGAGGCGAACGCGGTGTTTGCCAGCCTGCCGAGGCCGGCGATTGACGCGCTACGCGAAAAGTTCCACTTTTACGACTGGGACGAATCGGCGAACGAGGTTCGGTGGATGACGGCGTTCGACACGAAGGTATCCGACGTGCACGCGTTCGCCGAAGACATCGGTGCAGCCCTTCGCGCCGTCTGACCAAAGGTACTCGAAATATGGCTCTCGACCCCACCGATGTCCGCGGCGTCTGCGACTACATGAACGACCCGTCGATGACCGACCACATGCGTTTCATTGCGGAAAAACTGGCGGGAGCTGAACTCGAATCGACCGTGTTGTTGGTTGACATTACGGAATCAACTGGAGCTTTCACAATCGAGAAGAACGGCAAGACCCGCGAAGTTTCAATTCCGTGGACGTTCCCCGTCACGAATCGTAACGACATGAAGTCGGCTCTGTTTGCTCTCCTCGACAAAGCCTTGCTCGGCTGAGCCGAGCCTCGACCCGTGTCGAAGGGTTAGCGCACGACCTCGCTCAGTGGCTTACGTTCGCGCGGACCCGTCTCCGCACCGCGCCGATCCTCGGGAAGTTTGGTGGGGTCGCCGAGCGCACCGACAGCAATGAGAGACACGATTTCCCACGGTTCTGTAATGTCGAGCGCGATCGTGAGCGCGTCGATATCGAACCCGCCCATCTGATGTGTCATGTGGCCATCCGCGGTCGCCTGAATCGTGAAGTGTGCAACCGACTGTCCGAGGTCGTAACGCGCATACGCGTTGTCTCGACCGGACGCCGTGCGAGTGTTCGTGACGGTTACGACGAGGGCGCTTGCGTCGGGCGCCCACCCCGCGTTAAACCCCGAAAGATCGTTCACGATTTTCGCGAAGGTCTCGTCACCGCGATAACCGACAATGAACTGCCATGGCTGAAGGTTGTTCGCTGACGGCGCCCACCGTGCAGCCTCGAAGGCCGGACCCAAATCGGCAGCGGTGAGGACCGCTGTCGAGTCGAAAGAGCGTGGACTCCAACGGTTCGCTAGTGCGTCGTTGATGGGGTATTCGGTGATTGCTCGCTTGCTCATATCGTCCTTTGTGGATTATCGGTGGGTCAGGGGATGTTGCGGGATACGGTGAGTGAATCGCCGTCGGACGCGACATCAACCACAACCGCATCGCCATCGGAAATGTTCCCGGCAATCAGGGCGGTTGCGAGGCGATCATCAATCTCGTGTTGCATCAATCGTCGAAGCGGACGTGCGCCGTATATCGGGTCATACCCGCGTTCCGATAACCACACGCGTGCGCCGGGCGTAACCCCGAGAGTGAGGCGACGGTCAGCTAGGCGGCTGGCGAGTCGATCTACGGTGATGTCGACAATGCGCTGCAGGTCATCGCTGGTGAGCGGTGCGAAGACAACGATGTCATCGAGGCGATTGACGAACTCGGGTTTGAAGGCCTGTCGAACGGTCTCGTTGACGGCAATCTTCTTGTCCTCCCACGACAGGTCGGGGTCGACGAGGAAGTTCGAACCGAGGTTCGAGGTGAGGATGAAAATCGTGTTGCGGAAATCCACGGTTCGTCCTTGACCGTCCGTCAGGCGACCATCGTCGAACACCTGCAACAACAAATCAAACACCTCGGGATGAGCTTTTTCGACCTCGTCGAGAAGAACGACCGAATACGGTCGGCGGCGAACGGCTTCGGTCAACTGACCACCCTGTTCGTACCCGACATAACCAGGGGGCGCACCAATCAAGCGCGACACCGAGAACTTTTCACCGTACTCGCTCATGTCGACACGAATCAGGGCCTTCTCGTCGTCGAATAAGTAATCGGCGAGCGCCTTAGCGAGTTCGGTCTTTCCGACGCCGGTCGGACCGAGAAAAAGGAATGAACCGGTCGGGCGATTCGGGTCCGAGATCCCCGCGCGACTGCGGCGAACCGCATCGGACACCGCGCGAACGGCGTCTTCTTGCCCCACTAGTCGCTTTGCGAGTTCCCTTTCGAGGCTTAGTAGTTTTTCGGTTTCGCCCTGGGTCAGTTTGTCGACGGGAATCCCCGTCCACGCTGCAACAACGGCAGCGATGTCGTCCTCGGTCACACGGTCGTTAACCATGCGGTCGCCACCCTGTTCGACTGATTCCGCGGAGGCAATCGCCGCCTCGAATCCGGGTATGACCTCGTAGTTGATCTTGGACGCCTTTTCATAGTTGCCTTCACGCATTGCAAGATCGAGTTCGATTCGAGCGTCGTTGAGTTTGGTCATGAGATCACCGACTCCCTGCAGCGATGCTTTTTCGGTATCCCAGCGTTTCTGAAGCTCGGAAAGAGCCACCCGCTTCTCGTCGAGTTCGCCCCGCAGTTTCAACAGGCGTTCCTTGGACGCGTCGTCTTTCTCTTTCTTGAGTGCAAGTTCTTCGATCGTGAGGCGATCGACAAGTCGACGCAATTCGTCAATCTCAACGGGCGATGATTCGATCTCCATTTTGAGTCGGCTCGCCGCTTCGTCAATGAGATCAATCGCTTTATCCGGCAGTTGGCGCGACGTGATGTAACGATTCGACATTGTCGCGGCGGCGATGAGCGCGCTGTCGGCGATGACGACTCGATGGTGTGCCTCGTAGCGTTCCTTGAGTCCACGCAGGATGGCAATCGTGTCTTCAACGCTGGGTTCACCGACATAAACCTGTTGGAATCGACGTTCGAGCGCCGCATCCTTTTCGATGTTTTCGCGGTACTCGTCGAGAGTCGTGGCCCCGATTAGTCGAAGTTCGCCACGTGCGAGCATTGGCTTGAGCATGTTTGCCGCAGCAATCGACCCTTCCCCGCCTCCCGCACCCATCAGGGTGTGGAGTTCGTCGATGAACGTGATGACACGACCGTCGGATTCGTCGATTTCCTTGAGAACGGCCTTGAGTCGTTCTTCGAATTCGCCACGGTATTTTGCCCCGGCGACGAGCGCCGCGAGGTCTATCGCGACGATTTCCTTACCCTTCAGACTGTCGGGTACATCGCCAGCGATGATGCGCTGCGCTAGACCCTCGACGACAGCGGTCTTTCCGACGCCCGGTTCACCGATAAGAACGGGGTTGTTTTTGGTTCGACGCGTGAGCACCTGGGTGATTCGCCGGATCTCGGCATCCCGCCCGATCACGGGGTCGAGTTTGCCAGTCTGGGCAATCGCCGTGAGGTTCACTCCGTACTGTTCCAGTGCGGATTTCTGCTCGTTCTGTGAGGACGGTGCGCCTTGCATGTTAGCCATGGTGTTCTCCTCTCTACCTAGCGGTCGCGCCACGGAAACGGTCGCCAGACAACGACCTGATTGGACTTTTGTGAGCGAGTGCCGGCTCGAAGAGAGACGACCTCGCCGCCCTTACCAGCAGCAAACACACGGCTTCCCGGACGAGCAATCATCGCGTCGGCGAGAAGTGATTCGAGCTCTCGAACACGTTGATTCAGGTCGGTGACGGTGTTTTCGAGTTCGAGGATTCGGCGAATCCCCTCGAGGTTGAGCCCTTCGTTCGAGAGGCGCTGAACATCGCGTAGCTGGACAATGTCACGCATCGAATAGCGACGTGTGCGACCAGCCGTTCTGCCGGGTGACACGAGCCCGAGCCGATCGTATTGCCGCAACGTCTGCGGATGCATCGCCGCAAGTTCCGCCGCGTGGGCGATGGAAAAGATTGGATCGTCTTCGGTGAACACGGTCTCCCCTAGAGGCTCGCCTTGCTGTACAGCGTCTCGCGTGGGCTGTGAACGTCGTTGAGCGCCTTGAATTCCTCAACGAGCTTCTTGGTCTTGTCCGAAATCAGGTCGGGCGTGACAATAAGAATTGTCGCGAGCAGATCGCCGCGCTTCCCTTTGACCTTCACGCCTCGATCGCGAACGCGCAAAACGCGACCGCTTGGAGTGTTTGCCG